>JAGRHA010000445.1 GCA_020445205.1 Gammaproteobacteria bacterium | reverse complement strand
GGGGCCTTGCTGTTTTTCGACCTCGACCAGTTCAAGTACGTCAACGATCTCAGTGGTCATCAGGCGGGTGATGCCCTGCTGCTGCTCGTCGCGAGCAGTCTGCGCGACGCCGTGCGACATTCCGATGTCCTCGCGCGTCTCGGTGGTGACGAGTTCGCCCTGGTGTTGCCCGAGGGTGGCGCAGAGGAAGCCATCTATATGGCGAACAAGCTGCTGCATGATCTCAAGCAGGTCGATTTTTCCTCCAACGGGCGTGTACACAAGGTTAGCTGCAGCATCGGTATCACGCTGTTTCCGGATCACGGCTCGGAGCTCAACGAGTTGCTGGCCAATGCCGACATGGCGATGTATCAGGCAAAGGAGGCGGGCGGCCAACGCTGGCATCTTTACTCGCCCGACGAGCAGGCCAAGGAGTTGCTTGCGACGCGGGCAAAGTGGCGCGAGCGCATCACGCGCGCACTCATCGACGATGCCTTCGAGCTGCACTACCAGCCGATCTACGATATCCGTGCCAAACGTGTCACGCGCTACGAAACTCTCGTGCGCATGCGCGACAATGCCGGCAATCTGATATTCCCCGACAACTTCATCCCCGTCGCCGAGCAGTCGGGGCAGATTCATGAGATCGATCGTTGGGTGATCCGCGAATCGATCGACCGCGTGCGCTCGCATCGTGGCCTTTCCCTGTCGGTGAATCTTTCGGGGCGCGTGCTCGACGATCCCTCGCTGCTGCAGTGGTTCCACGATGAGCTCGCACAGAGCGGAATCGATCCGGCTGATCTCATCGTCGAGATCACCGAAACGGCGGCTGTCGCCAACGTCCAGGATGCGATCAGCTTCATGCGCAAGATCAAAGCGCTGGGCTGCCGCTTCGCGCTCGATGATTTCGGCAGCGGGTTCGCGTCGTTCGCTTACCTGAGGCAGTTGCCCGTGGACATCGTCAAGATCGACGGCGCCTTCATCCAGCACCTGCCGCACAGCACCGAGGACCAGTTGTTCGTCAAGGCACTCACGGACGTGGCCAAGGGTCTCGGCAAGACCACGGTCGCGGAATTCGTCGAGGATGCCGAGACGCTGACGCTACTTGAGTCTTTCGGCGTCGATTTCGCCCAGGGCTACCACATAGGCCGCCCGAGTCCGACGTTGCGCTGAACGCAAGGCCGCGGCGTGCGCGTACGCCGCCCGGCAAATCATCGTTGTTTCTAGGCCTACGTCCTCTCCGCACGCGCGATCCGCGGCACACGCCGATGAGGCAGCGATCCACATCTCACGATCCGTGGCTGCATGCGACAATAGCGTCCGGTGCCGCGTGCGTTGTCGACGCCGCGGCAGGTTGCTGCGTGCACTGATGCGCCCGTTCGCCGGTCGTTCATGGCGGCTGGGACGCTCCTGCCGCAGATGCCCGCCGAGCGGTTGCGCGCAGTGTTCGCGTGGCGGCCATCTCGCGGCGCTCAGGGCATGCGGATCGGCGGGCAACGCTATGGCAGTGGATCGGGGGAGATGGGTGTGGTGTTGGGCTGGCGGATCGGAAACGCAATATGAGACAGGCGGCGGCAGCACCGGCGCCGGTGTTCAAAAACCTGGTCTTGGTTGGCGGCGGCCACGCACACGTCGGTGTGCTGCGGCGTTTCGCCATGCGGCCCATGACGGGGGTGCGCGTCACACTGATCACGCGTGATATTCACACGCCTTACTCCGGCATGTTGCCGGGATTGATCGCAGGTCACTACGACTTCGATGCCTGCCATATCGACCTCGGGCCGCTGGCGAGATTTGCCGCCGCGCGCCTCTATCACGCGGAGGTCACCGCAGTCGATGTCGAAGCACGTGCCGTCCACGTCGACGGACGGCCACCCATCCCGTTCGACGTGCTGTCGATCAACATCGGTTCGCGTCCCGCGACGTTGGCGGTGCCGGGTGCCGCCGAGCATGCACTCGCGGTCAAACCCATTGATGATTGGCTGCGGCGATGGCAAGAGGTTCAGGCGCGGTTTCTTGCTGCTGATGGTCGGTTCCGACTGCTCGTGGTCGGCGGTGGCGCCGGTGGCGTCGAAATGGCCCTGGCTACCCAGTACCGCCTGCAACAGCTCGCACGCGAGCACGCCAAGCCGTCCGATGCCTTGAGCGTGACCCTGATCAGCGCCGATGCACAGATCCTCTCCGGTCACAATGCCGGCGTGCGTCGCCGCTTCGAGCGGATGCTGCATACGCGCGGAGTCACGCTGCTGTCGGCTGCCGCCGTGACGTCGGTCGGTGAAGCTGGCGTCGAGCTTGCTGACGGGCGCGTACTTGCCGGCGACGCGGTGTTGTGGGTCACGCACGCCGCGGCACAGCACTGGCCGGCCGCCGCGGGACTTGCAGTCGACGACCAAGGCTTCATCCGCGTCGACGATTGCCTGCAGTCGCTGTCGCATCGCGACATCTTTGCCGCCGGTGATATCGCCAGTCTGCCCGATGCACGGCCCAAGTCCGGCGTCTTTGCCGTGCGCCAGGGGCCGATTCTCGACGCCAATCTGCGGCGCGCGCTGACCGGTAAGGCATTGCGGCCGTATCACCCACAACGCCGTTTTCTCGGTCTGATCAGTACCGGCGACCGCTACGCTGTCGCTTCGCGCGGCAACTGGTCGCTCGAAGGCGCGTGGTTGTGGACCTTCAAGGATTGGATCGATCGCCGCTTCATGCGGCGGTTCAACGAGCTGCCGCCGCTCAGCACGCCCGCAACCCTCGACTTGCCCGACGGGCTTGCCGACGAGCAGGCCGCGCAGGTGCTTGCCTCGGCCGCGATTCGTTGCGGCGGCTGTGGTGCGAAAGTCGGCAGCGATGCGTTGACGCGTGTGATGCAGCGCCTGCCGCTCGCCGCGCCATCGGACCTGGTACTCGGCCCCGAGGCCGCCGATGACGCCGCGGTTCTGCAGATCCCGCCCGGCAAGGTCCTGGTGCAGAGTGTCGATCACTTCCGCGCATTCATCGACGATCCCTATCTGTTCGGCCGCATCGCGGCCAACCATGCGCTCGGTGATCTGTTTGCAATGGGCGCCGCCGCGCACTCTGCGCTGGCTGTTGCGACCGTACCCTACGGTATCGAGCGCGACATGGAGCAGACCCTCTACGAACTCATGAGTGGTGCCGTGGCGGTGCTCAGTGAAGCGGGTGCTGTCTTGGCCGGTGGCCATTCCGGCGAAGGCGGCGAGCTCGCGTTCGGTCTCGTAGTGAACGGCCTGGCGGACGCCGATGCCCTGTTGCGCAAGGGCGGGTTGCGCCCGGGGGACTGCCTGTTGCTGTGCAAACCGATCGGTACCGGCACGCTGCTGGCCGCGGACATGCGGCGACGCGCGAAGGGCCGCTGGATCGATGCTGCGCTGACCACGATGCAGGCCAGCAACCGTGTCGCGATGCAGTGTCTGCATCAGCACGCCGTGAGCGCCTGTACCGACGTCACCGGCTTCGGCCTCGTCGGTCACCTGCTGGAGATGCTCACGCGCTCGGGCACGGGTGCCGTAGTGGATATCGCCAGTGTCCCGCTGCTCGACGGTGCGCTGGACACGGTCGCGGCCGGGATCCTGTCGACCATGCAGCCACAGAACCTGCGTCTGCGTCGTGCCGTGCAGGCGTCCGCTGCGGCACTGGCGCACCCGGCGCATGCGTTGATGTTCGACCCACAGACGGCCGGCGGTCTGCTCGCCGGCGTTCCCGGTGAGCGTGCCGACGCCTGCCTGCAGGCGTTGCGTGCCAGTGGCTACCCGCAGGCGGCGATCATCGGTCGGGTGACCAAGGTCAGCGATGCCGACGCGCCGCTGACACTGCAATGACCCGCGCTCACTGGGCCGAATCCTGGCGGAAGAACGCCAACGCATTGCGCCACCGGATGGCTTCGGCGACGTCGTCGGGCAGCTGCCGCAGCCAGTCGCGGTGAAAACCGAGAAAACGCGGTAACTCGCGCCAACCGCTATCGGGTTCGTCCCAGGGATTGAGCCGTTCCACCGGCCATACCGGGTCGGAGCCGACCATGAAGCGATCGGCATAGGTGACGATCAGCTCGCGCCACGGTGGCAGCAGTTGCCCCTGTTCATCGACAATCGGGTTGGCGACGTGACGCCAGGGGTCGCGTGCCGACAACTCGGCCTGAACGTTGCTGCACCCATCGAGCACGCGACGCACTTCGTCGGCCGGCAGCATGGCGCCTGCGTGGGCCCACAGGATACGCGTCTGTGGAAATGCCTGGCACAACCCCAGCGTGTAATCGGCGCGCGAGAACTCGGTATGCAGGAGCACCGGCACGTCGAACTCGGCAGCGAGCTGGAACAGGCCCGAGATGGTCGGTTTGCGCCAGTGGGTCACGAAGCCACCGATCATATGGACCTCACCGATGCCGTGGTAGCGGCCCGTTTGCAGTGCCTCGCGCACGCGCGCCAGCAGTTCGGGGTCGCGATACCAGGTGGACCATTCTCCGGGGATTCGGTACAGGCCATAGATCGGTAGGACCCGCTTCGGCGCGAGGTCGGCGAGTTCGAGGGCAAGCGCGGGCGGGGTGCCCGTGACGACGGCCAGGCCCACATTCTGCTCGTCGAGCATGGCCACGGCAGCGGCGGCGGTTGTCACCTCTTTTTGGTTCCACTTCCAGTGCAGGTGGATATCGGCGATCGGCGCCTGGTCGGCGCCATGACCGGGGTGCGCCAGCAGCAACACCAGGGCCCAGCCGCTGACTAACGCGTGCCACCTGCGTGGCGCGGTTCGCGCGGCCGTAGCGGCGGGTTTGGGTACGAACGGAATTCGGATTGCGCGCATGGTCGCGCCTCTGCATGGCCGGTGTGAGTTTGTTAGGTTAGGCCATGCTGCCGACGCTGGCGATCCTCAGTCCTGTGACGCGTCGGCGGAGGATCTCGCAGGTTTGCCGATGCCATGATGCGCGGCAAGCAGCCTCCGTGCACGTGTTTACGCGCTAAATTCGCGTCGCCTCGTGCCGCTAAACGGGCATGACGCAAAACCCGCACTCCGAGCTGCTGCGCAAGATCCCGATGCTTGCCGGGCTGCCGCCGTGGCAGATCGACGTCGTTGCCGATGCCGTCGAGCCGATTGTGCTCGAGAAAGGCCGGACGCTGGTCGAGCGTGGTACCGACGACGGCTACACGTATTTTCTGACCGAAGGACAGGTGTCGCTCGAACCTGCCGACGGCGACTGCAAGACCATCGATATCGGTGGCGAATCCGCACGTACCCCGGTCGCCAATCTGCGTCCGCGTATCCTCAGTGTGAGAGCGCTGAGCTACGTCCGCGGCATCCGCCTGCCGGATATCGTGTTGAGTGCGGCCGGCTGCAGTGGTTCGACGCACGACGACGACTTCCGTGTCGAGAGCCAGGAGGAGGAAGAGCGCCGGCGCATCGAGTCGAAGCTGCGATTCCAGCTGTATCGTGATCTCAAGAGCGACCAGGCGATCCTGCCGAGCCTGCCCGACCTCGCTTTGCGTATCCGCCGCGCGATCGACGACAGCAAGAGCACCGCGCGTGAGGTCGCCAACCTCATCGAGACCGATCCGGCGATCACGGCAAAGTTGCTCAAGGTGTCCAACAGTGCATTCTATGCCGGCTTGAATGCGATCGAGACGCCGGCGGGTGCCG
>JAGRHA010000061.1 GCA_020445205.1 Gammaproteobacteria bacterium | reverse complement strand
TGCTGGACATGTTTGCCGGTATGGCAGACCAGACCAGTCAGGCTTTGAAGGGATTTGCCGACCAGGCACGCGAGGCGAGCCTCTATCACAGTGGCGAGGTCGCTGCGCCGGGTGCGTTGGAGTGTGTCGCATGTGGTGCCGAGATCAATCTCGACAAGACCGGTCGGGTGCCGACGTGCCCGAACTGCGGCGCAACGCGCTTCCGTCGCAAGTCACCCGACGCCGCCTGAATCACCCCTTATTCCGTTGACGACACATCCTGTCGCGCGGAATCGCCAAGGTGCGTGATGCGGGCGGCCATGCCCTGCAGATCCATGCCCCAGCGCAAGCCGCGTTGTACCAGCGCCGCCTGATCGGGGATCGCCGGCGTCTGGCCGCGAAACGCCAGCACCAGCAGATTGTCGTGATGCGGCTCGTCGAGCAGCATGATGTCCGGACCGAAGACCTCTCGCACGCGCTGCAGTGCCGCGCCCGTCTCGAAACCATCGTCGACGATCAGATTCAGCGTCAGCACGCCGTCGGGTTCGAGGCAGCTGCGGCAGCCGCTGAGGAAATCGTGTCCGGTGAGCCAGTCCGGCGTCGACTGGTTTTCTTCGAGGTCGAGCAGGATGAAACTGTAGCGCCGGCCGCTGTGCACGACGAACTCGCGGATATCACCGATATGCAGCGACCAATGGCTGTCGAACGGGCGTGGGAAATCGAAGTACTCGTGCGCGAGGCGCGCAACGACCGGTGACAGTTCCACGGCCTCGCCGCGCACGGATGGCGCGCGCGCATGAAACCAGCGCGCGATGGCACCGCCGCCACAACCGGCCAGCAACACGCGTTGCAGCGGCAGGTCGAACATGAGGTGGGCCAGCATGAGGCGGTTGACGGCATTGGGCAGCACCGCGGGGTCATGCAGATGGATCTCGGTCTGCAATATCACGTCGTCGAACCAGAGGCTGCGGCGGTCGTGTTCGTCCCAGATCTCGACGTGGGTGTCGTCGTGTTCTTCGCGGTAGATGCAGTGCGCCGTCATCCCCGGTCGCTCAGACGAGGAATATGGTGGCCAAACCGAGAAACGACAGGAAGCCGACAACGTCGGTCACCGTCGTCAGCAACACCGAACCCGCCAGCGCAGGGTCGATGCCGACACGTTCCAGTGCCAGCGGCAGCAGCGAGCCGGTGATCGCGGCGAACACCAGGTTGATGGTGATCGCGACCGCAATCAAGATCGCGATCTGACTGCTGTCGAACCAGAGACCAGCGATGAAGGCGACCACGGCCGCCCAAATCAGGCTGTTGAGCGTGCCGACGGCGAGTTCCTTGAGCACCAGGGCGCGCGCATTGGTCGAGCTCAGCTGACCGAGTGCGATGCCACGGATCGCCAGCGTGAGCGTCTGGCTGCCGGCGATGCCGCCCATGCTGGCGACGATCGGCATCAGCACGGCGAGGGCGACGACCTTCGACAGCGTTTCCTCGAACTGGCCGATCACCCACGAGGCGAGGAATGCCGTGGCGAGGTTGATGCCGAGCCACAATGCGCGCCGCCGCGTACTCGCGAGCACGGGCGCGAACATGTCCTCTTCCTCGGACAGACCGGCACCGCCCATGAACTGGTGTTCGCCCTCCTCGCGGATGACGTCGATGACGTCGTCGACCGTGATACGGCCCAGCAGGCGGCCACTGTCATCGACGACGGGGGCCGACAACATGTCGTGTGCCTCGAAGCGTCGTGCGACTTCCGATGTCGACATCGCGGCGCGGATCGGCTGCATGTTGAGGCTCATGGCCTCGGCCACCGTCTCCTGCGGGTCACGCGACACGAGTTGCGACAGGCGCAGGATACCGAGGTAGTTGTCGTCACGATTGACCACGAACAGCTTGTCGGTCGAGGTCGGCACGGCGTCGCCAAGGCGACGCAGATAACGCAGTACCACGTCGAGCGTGACCTCGGGCCGCACGGTCACCGTGTCGGTGTTCATGAGACCACCGGCAGTGTCTTCGGGATACGACAGCACGGCCTGCAGGCGATGTCGGCGCTGGTCGTCGAGTGCATCC
>JAGRHA010000444.1 GCA_020445205.1 Gammaproteobacteria bacterium | reverse complement strand
GATGATCTGCGGATCATTGCGGATGCCGCCGATGAATACGCCTCCCAGCCCCTGCGATTCCGCTGCCAGCAACACGTTCTGCGCCATGAGTGCAACGTCGACGATCGCGCTGATGCCGTGTTCTGCATAGCCGTCGATCGGCCCTGCGTCTGCCAGCATGCAGGCTTGCTCGACGCGCCGCAGATCGGCGCAGAAAACGAGAAACTCGGCAGCATCGACGATCCACCGCTGCCCACCTGCCGCCTGCGCAATGGCCTCGCGTGACGTGGCGGCCGTCACACGTACCACAGAATAGGCCTGAATGAAGCTGCTGCTTGCCGCAGCCTGACCGCAGCGAATCAACTCTTCGAGTTGCCCCGGCGCCAGCGGCCGCTGCTGGAACCGACGCACCGAGCTGTGCGCGAGCTGCAATTGTTGAGTTGTGGACAAAGTCATCGCGGGGCCTCTTGGCGCGGCATCGCCGTTGCATTCCCATATTGCGCAACATGCCGATTCGGTGGTGCGCAAACGTTGTACCGAGTGCGTCATTACCGCACTATGCATGCGAGGATACCTCGTGCGGGGGGCCTTGCCTGCGGCGAGCGTTGCCGTGCGGCGAGACAAGACACCTGTATCCGGCAACACAACGACACGAACGATGTCGATACCACGTGCATCCAGGCTGCGGCCGCACGACCAGAACAAAACGAAAACCCGGAGGATGAGAGATGAAATTCAAGCATTCCGCGCTTACCGCCGTCGTGCTCGCCGGCAGCTTCGCGATCGGTGAAGTGGCGGCCGCCACCGAGTGGAACGTCTCGCTGTGGGGCAAACGGCGGGCGTTCACCGAGAACGTCGAAAAACTGGCCGAACTCGTGGCGGCGAAAACCAACGGCGAGTTCACCCTCAACATCTCCTATGGCGGACTATCGAAATCGCGCGAGAACCTCGACGGCATCTCGATCGGTGCGTTCGAGATGGCACAGTTCTGTTCGTTCTATCACACCGCCAAAAACCCCACGATCACCGTAACCGAGCTGCCTTTTTCACGCGACGTGAGCCTCGCCCGGCTGACGAAGATCTTTCAGGCCGTGCATGAACACCCGATCGTCAAGAAAGATCTCGCACGCTGGAACGCGACACTGCTGATGCCAACCCCCATGCCGCAATACAACATCGTGAGCAAGAGCGAGCCACTGCAACAGCTGAGTGACTTCTCCGGTCTGCGCGTACGCGGTCCTGGCGGCATCATGGGTGTACTCAGCAAGCTCGGTGCAGTGAAGACCGGCGTGCCGTTCCCCGAAGTTCGCCAGGCCATGGATTCCGGTGTGATCGATGCGGCCTCTTTCGCGCCTCATGCGCACCTGGCGACGGGCACCTACAAGGTCGGCAAGTGGGCGACAACGAACCTCAACCTGGGCACCGCGAACTGCCCGGTCGTGGTCAATACCGACGCCTTGGCCGCACTCAAACCCGAATACCGCGATGCCCTGCTGAGTTCAGTCGATGAAGCGCTCGACTTCTACGTGCAGAACTACGAAGAGAACACGACGCGCAAATACGAACAGGCAATCCGCGACGAGGGCCTGGCGCTGATCACGTTCAACGCAGCGCAGACAGCAGAGCTCAACGAACTCGCCGAATCCGTCCGCCAGGAGTGGATCGACACGAACAGCAAGGAGTTCGACGCCAAGACCCTGTTCGACTTCACCGCGAAACAGTTCGCCGAGAAGTGACGGCAGGTCGCTGCCGGTGTCATCCGCGATGGCGCCGGCAGCGCGGTCTTCACTTTCCTCTCACAGGCTGACCCGGGGATAGACGATGTCTGCCAATGCCACCGTGCTCTCCGACGCTTCGACCGTAAGCATCATGGACCGGCTGCTGTTCCGGTTCGAGTCGCTGCTCAACCTGCTCGGCGGCATCGCGATCTTCCTGTTGGTGCTGCTCGCCACCGTCAACGTGCTCGGACGTTGGATCTTTTCGCTGCCCATCGACGGTTATGTCGACTGGGTCGAGCAGGCGATGGCGTTCATCGCGTTTCTCGGCATTGCTTACACCAAGCGACTCGGCGGCCACATCCGCATGGACATCCTCGTGAGTCATCTGCGAGGACGCCTGTTATGGCTGACTGAGTTGCTGTCCGCGCTGCTTATGCTGTTCGTGACCCTGATCCTGATATGGGGCTCTACGCTGCATTTCTGGCGCGCCTACGACATCGGCGATTCGTCACTCGACATCCATCTGCCCACCTGGCCCGCCAAGCTCGTCGTGCCGTTCGCACTCGGCGTACTGGCATTGCGCCTCATCCTGCAGGTGTGGGCCTACGCGCGCGCTGCCCTACGCGGTGACAACGAACCCGTCGCCGTACCACTGATCGAATCGGCCGCGGACGTCGCCAACAAGGAAGCCGAAGCGGTACTCGGTGATCTGCGTGGAGACGAGCGATGAGCCTGTGGCAGCACATGGCGCAGATGGACACGGTCGAGATCGGTCTGTGGGTGACGGGCACCATGCTGCTGTTCGTGATCATCGGCGTGCGCGTCGCGTTCGCCGCCGCGCTGGCCGGCTTTCTCGGCCTGCTGTGGATATTCTCGGCCAAGCTCGGATTCGAACGTGGTTTCGTCGTTGCCATGAAGATGGCCGGCACGATCCCGCACTCCAAGGTCTCGACGCTCGCCCTGTCGTTGATACCGACGTTCATCCTGATTGGTTTCCTCGCCTACCACGCGGGACTGACACGTGCGCTGTTCGAGGCCGCCAAACGCTGGTTGGGCTGGCTGCCGGGCGGCATGGGTGTCGCCACGGTATTTTCGACGGCCGGCTTTGCTGCCGTATCCGGGGCCTCGGTGGCAACGTCGGCGGTCTTCGCACGCATCGCCGTCCCGGAGATGCTGCAGCTGGGTTACGACAAACGCTTTGCGTCGGGCGTCGTCGCCGCCGCCGGCACGCTCGCCTCCCTGATTCCACCGTCGGCGATCCTGGTCATCTACGCCATCATCGTCGAGCAGGATGTCGGCGCACTGCTCATGGCAGGTTTTCTGCCCGGCGCGGTCTCGGCACTGATCTACGGTTCGCTGGTGATTCTGTTGGCGACGACCAGGGAAAACTTTGGCCCACCCGTCAGGGGCTTCAGCTGGCGGCAGCGTTTCGAATCCCTGCCCGGCGCCCTGCCGATCTTCGCCGTCGTCACGATCATCTTCGTGTGTATCTACGGTGGTGTCGGCACCCCCACCGAGGCCGGTGCGCTCGGTGCGTTCCTGATCCTGTGCATGGCCATGTACCGCAGGACCCAGTGTCACGACCTGAAGAGTTCGCTGATGGAAACGGCAAAGCTTTCGGTGATCATCTTCACCATCATCTGGG
>JAGRHA010000443.1 GCA_020445205.1 Gammaproteobacteria bacterium | reverse complement strand
CCGGCCACGTCTCGCTTCCCTGGCCCTGCAGGTAACCGACATAGTGCAAGGCGTGCGGATTGGCACGCATCTCGCGCAATTCGCGCAGTATCCACGGGCGACGCATCGTCCAATACCACGACGGCCCATCGACAGTGCGATCGTCGTAGGCCGCGATGACGGGCAACAGCCGGTAGAGCCGCGAGAACGCAACGACCTCGTCGATGAGCGCGTCGCTGTCGAGGTCCTGGTTCACGGATACCATATCCATGAAGAGATGGCGCACCCCGAGTTGCCTTGCCCTTTGTATGCCGAGCCACGCGTTGACCGAGAAGCCGTCCGCCGCCTGCACATCCCAGCGCCAGGAGAACACGGCGGCATCCTCCACCTTGTCGAGCGGCAGAGCAACACGCTGCACGGGCAGCGCACGGGCCATGTCACCCGGCTTGTTTGCAAGCCAGTCGATGGTGTCCAGGTCGACCTCGTCGACCACGAGTGCGTTCATTTCATTGCGCATATCGGCGTCCACATTGATGGCTCGCTTCGGCAGGACGCGGTCCGCACGACCGACGGTGCGTCAACCGCGATGACGGCGAGGATCGCCCGGCATGTCACTGCATGCGCCCTATCGACGGGACGATGGTTACGCAAACCACACGTTCCGTTCAAACGTTTTCACGCGTCGGCTGAGGTGATGGCGCGTCTTGGGTGCTGCCAGACAGGATGGGTGCCCACATCACGCATTCGACGCAAGCGCCATGACAGGCACAGGTGATGCACCTGATGACGTGGATTCCGCTCGCAGCACCCGCCGGCTTTGCATACGGGTCACGGCGGTGCGCGCCGTCTGCACCGGCGCCACGATGGCCGCATATACCCCGGCCCTTTCCGGATGCGGCGACTCACCTGCGGACAACGTCGACCACGCAACGCCGTACCGCCACGGTATGAGGACGTGCGGACTGTTCGGGATGTGAGGGCGTCAGCTGCCGGGCAGGTGCAGACAGCTTGCCGGTAACCCGCCCAGCGACACAAGCTGTGCGGTCGCCCGCATTGCACGTACGGCATCTGCCGCGTCACTGGTGACACCGGCGTCGAGCGTGAGGCGCCACACTGCACGGCCGCGCGGGTTTCACCCACGCCGCGGTAGACGGGGCGAAATTGGGACCGCTGGAGATTAGCAACGCCCGTCGACGCGCCGGTGCAGGTACGCGCGGCGCATGCAGGCCCGACATGTCCGCAGGGACCGCCCCGGCTCGTTGCAACGATGTGGTGTGGCGGTGACTTCCACCACCGCCGCACGCTTAGCGACCGCTGCGATCAATCGAGACGAATCTCCCACAACGCGTCATTGCCGCTGTCGGGGTGCTGGATGTTGACGATGAAGCGGTTCGGATCGTTCGGGTCCTGTTCCAGGCCCGTGGGCTCAGCACCTTGCACGCCCAGGCTGATCCAGCGACCGAGCGCGTCGGCGACCCCGTCGTTGTCGGCATCCACGACTTTCCAGATATCGGCATTCGGCACTTCCTGGTCTTCGACCACGTAGATGCTGCCATCCGCACCGGTTGCCAGGTTGTCGGGATTGTTGAACGGCGACCCCACGGGTGCACCGGTCGCCAGATCGATGGTGTTGCGGTCGACGAAGATGCGTACTTCGGCGGTCGCCTCGTTGATCAATTCGATACCGTAGACAGCGTCCTCGCTCGTGGCTGTGAAGTACACGATCTGGTTGCCGTTCGCCAGCGTCGTCATCGTGACATCCTCTGGACGACCGTAGGGTGTGCCGCCAACGCTGTCGGCCGCATTACGTCCACCCGTCGTCGCCACAAAGGCGAACGGATCGGAAACCCCGGGCAATGCCACACCGTCTGCATCCGTGAGAGGCTCCCAATGCGCTGCACCCGTTCGCGGTTCATCGACATTGCTGGCGCTGTTGTAGTCTTCGGCGGCGTTACCGTCGAATGCATCGACGACGAGCACGAACGATTGGCCGGCCTTGAGGTTACCGTGTGCACGCGGCACGAACTTGTAGACCGAACCCGAGTTGAACTCGTCGACGAAATAGAGATTGCCGTCGCGATCGAAGCGCAGCCCCTCGTGTGCCACGGAGGGGATCTTGTCGAGGAATTCGACGTGGATGTTGTTGCCGTTCGACTTCGGGTTGCGGATTTCGAACAGACGACCACCGCTGGTTTCCTCCCCCGTCAGGACACTGCCGAACGGGGTCGCGGTTGCGGGGTCGAGACGCGCGAAGTCGTCGTTGCGTGCGTCGAATGCGGCCGGATCAGCGGTTCGAACACCGCTGTTGTCACCCTGCATGAGCACCTTGAACGTGCCTTTCTTGACATCCAGGCGGAACACCCCGGCACCGGAGCCGACTTCGGCTGGCACATAGATTGACCGACTCGATGCATCGAAGGTTGCCATGTCCCAATTGCCGAACGTCGACGGAAGGCCCTGGGCCTCGAGCGTCTGGCGGTCGGTGATGAGACGCGCGCTAAGGCCGCTGGAGAGCAGGAAAGGATCGTCTTCGGTCAGAACGCCGGTGGAGGCCGGTAGCGGGAACGGACCACCGTCGACGGCAGCCGCGGGCAATGATGCCCCGAGTGCCACCAATACAGCGTTGGCGATAAGCAGTTTGCGCATGTGTCGCATCTCCTAGGTTTGCAGAGTTCAAATGAGCGAAAGCATGCGCACGTTGCCAGGGTTTCGTGACCAGCAGATGGCGAACGTATGACGTCGGTTGAAGCGATCAGGGTGGGCGCCCGCAGAAACCACGGCATGGGCGCTGCGACATGGCACCCGGATCATCGGCAGTTCGCAGGGCGCGTTCCGATATGCGCTCTATAGACACGCACCACCGTCCTCGCGCGATCCTGGCCGGCACTCGCCGCGGCAATGGATTGTTGGCGATGAAGGCGCGTTGCGCACAAGCGCAGAGCACGGTCTGATCAGGCTCGTCGCCGTGTGTCGTCTGCCCCTGGAGATGCTTCACGGGGATGTTCACTCGACGCCTGCCGGACGGATGATCCGTTGGCGGATCTCACGACACCCGACAGCGATACGCGGGCATGGGAGTGATGGCGCTGCGCACAGCCAAGCCTTTCGGCGCGCACACGCTGGGTTCAGCGCCTATGTGCGAATAGCCTGCACAGCAACTTGCCATCGTAGGTGCGGGGCGGCCGCGGATGAAGCCGGTCGGCTGCAGGACCGTCAGCGGGCTGGTGACAGGCCAAGTGCACGCCACCTGCCTTCCGCATGTACTGCAAACGATGCCGAACGTGAATTAAAAAGTGTGGCTGAAGCTGCACCCGAGGTGTCGGAGCGCGACACGTCCCTCCGACAGCCACGCGACCTGTTCAGTGTGTACGCTGACGGTAGACGCCGGCGTCATATCCAAGAAATTGCGTCGAGATCGCAGGGTGGGAAACGGGTCGTGCTTCGACATCGGGTTCGAGATGGCGCTCGGCCACGTAGGTCTCGTGCTCACCACCATCGACTAACACCCTGTACCAAGGCTGGTCCTTTGGCGGACGCGTGCGCGCCACCTGTTGATACCAGGCCTCCGAGCCCTGGTAACTGGGATCGACGTCGATCACGACGCCACGGTAATCGAACCGTGTGTGATGGACGATTTGTCCGACGAAGAACTTCGGTATCGCGGTCATGCGTTCGGTCTCCAAAAAACCGTGTCATGCAGTGGCGACGAGTACCGCCCGCTTGGGTGCCGGGTAGCCCTCGACCGTTAACCTGCTATCGGCCGGGTCGAGGAA
The DNA here is from genome assembly GCA_020445205.1 of Gammaproteobacteria bacterium. Taxonomy (GTDB): domain Bacteria; phylum Pseudomonadota; class Gammaproteobacteria; order Chromatiales; family Chromatiaceae; genus Thiosocius. The sequence continues at coordinate 17,845 of JAGRHA010000443.1, read as the reverse complement.
ATCTGCAAGGGATTCGAATCGCATCCACGATGTGGATCGCTGTTCCTGGATACTGGTCGTGGTGACATCGACGGTGCGAATTTCGCGGAAGCCCGTACGCGCCAGCCACACCTCGAGCATGGCTGTCGAAGGAATGAACCAGACGTTGCGCATCTTCGCATAGCGACCTTCGGGTACGAGCACGGCATTGACTCCACCGTCGACGACGAGCGTCTCCAATACGAGCTGACCTCCGGGACGTAACGCCGCGCGCAGTTCGTACAGGTGATCGATCGGTGAACGCCGATGATAAAGCACGCCCATCGAGAACACCGTGTCGAACCATCGTTGTTCGCCGGGCACCTGTTCGATACCGATCGGGACAAAATCGACGCGCTTGGCAAGCACCGGATCCACGTCGGCGAACAGCTTGCGAATCGCCAGGTACTGGGCGAGAAACAACACCGTGGGATCGACACCGATCACGTGACGTGCGCCCGCGAGGGCCATGCGCCAGCAGTGATATCCATTGCCACAGCCGACATCGAGCACGAGACGATCAGCGAGCGGCTCGATATGCGGCACAATGCGGTCCCACTTCCAATCGGAACGCCACTCGGTATCGATGTGAACCTCGCCGATCCGGTAGGGTCCCTTGCGCCATGGATGCAGCTGCATGAGTGCATCGTGCAGCTCGCGCGATGAATCGCCCGGCGACAGAAGATCGGAAAGCAGCGCGAGTAATCCCTCATCGTCGGTGACACGGCCACTTTCGACAGTCGGCAGCCGCGCAATGGCCGCCTGCCAGCGCGGCCAGTCACCGTGAGGTGCGTCGTCGATCACCTTGCGCAGCTGTGCGCCGACGATCGTGGCCCAGGCATCCAGGCCGGCGTCGCGGAAGCGCATTTCCAACGCCGCGAAATCGATCATGCACGGGCAACGAGCGAGACGAAATTGAAGCACTGGAACCACAGATCGCTGCGTCCAAATCCCGCATCGACGAGGCGTTTGCGATGACACACCAGCGACTCGGGAATCAGCACATTCTCCAGTGCCGTACGCTTGCGGCTGATCTCGAGGTCGCTGTAGCCGTTGGCGCGCTTGAAGGCGTGGTGCATCGCGACCAGAATCTCATCCTCGGCGGCGTCTGCACCGGCGATCTTCTCTGACAGGATCAGAATGCCACCGGGACGCAGACCGCGCCGGATGCGTTGCAGCAGCGGCAGGCGGTCGCCGGGAGCAACGAATTGCAGGGTGAAATTGAGCACGACAACGGACGCGTCCTCGACATCGACATCGCGGATATCGGCACACAACCATTCGATGTTCGGGTACTCGACGCCCGTCAATGCGGCGGCTCGCTCCAACATCGCCGGTGCATTGTCGACGCCGACGACACGACACGCCATGGCGTGCGCTCCGCTCGCCAGCGCGACCGTCGATGCCCCCAGCGAGCAGCCGAGGTCGAGCAACACACTGCCGGCCTGGGCGTGGCGTTCGGCTAGCAGCTGAATCATGTTGATGATGGCCGGATAACCCGGCACCGAACGCTGGATCATGTCGGGGAACACGGCCGCCACCGTGTCATCGAACACGAAATCACCGGACAAGCCGTCGCGCAAAGTGTAAAGATCGTCGCGCGAGGTTTCCCGGCTCACTTACACCACCCAGCCTGCGGCAGGTTCAACGCCGTATTCAGCACGGCGCTCACCAATCGGTGCCATAGTCGATCGTGATCTCTTCACCAGACCGGATCGCGCGCACGGCGTAGAGGTCGAAACCATCGAACACGGCATTGCAACGCGCGTCGTGGTTGAGGAAGCGCAGCAGGTTGCGGCCTATCCGGCCCACGGCCATTGCGTCTTCGTCGTCGCCCTCGTAGACCCAAAGTACGTGCATGCCGTCACGCTTCGCCGGCGGCCCGCAGAACGTGCCGATGTACTCGTCGCGCGCGATGCGGCGCGTGGCAAACAACCCACGGCCGTGGATCGCGGATTCACCCACCGCCACCAGTTCATTGAGTTCATGGTCGTGTTCACGTCGACGCACCTTCATGCCGGCACCTCGATACTCTGGGTCGCCTGGTATCGCGCCGCGCCGTCGGTGCGCGCCCAACCGACCTGATGGCGTGGCACGGTATCGGCATTCAGATCCTTGAACATATCCTGCAATGCCCGCACCGAGCCCTCCTGCCCGCGCCACATCACCAGCAGCTTCTCCATCAAAGGCAGGCGATCGCCACCCTCACGTTCAGCACTCAAGGTGAACACGTGACCGGCCGGGCGGACATGCTGACTTTCGGCGTAGAGAAACTCGTGCACATTGCCGGCGTCGACCTGCGGCTGCTGCAACATCTCATCGACGGTCGGCAAAGTCGTCGGGATCTCGATCACGTCGCTACGCGCCCCCTGCAAAATCGGTCGATATGGCATACGTCCGCGCGTCATCGAGGTATAGCGGAAACGCTGTGGCGTCATCGCTGCGATCAGAGCGGGATTGGTCTGCCAGTCCGGCGTCGCCAGCGCGCCAGGCAGGTCGTCGTCGAACACCTGCTCATAGGCTTCCCATGCTTTTGCCAACTCGGCTGCCGTCCAATCGGCGGGGGCATTTGCGAGCCGTTGCTGCCACACGGCGGGGGCGCCACCGAACAAGCCGACATCGTGACCGTTCTGGTGCGCGAGGCGCATCAGGCGCACGCTTTCGTGCATCAACGCCGGTGCGGGCAGCAACGTGCCATACAACGCTGCGCGCGCACCGACATGGCGCCGGGCACGCCAACTACGCAACGGCATCAGGCCGCCGAGGTCGCGTCCAAAAGGAAAGAAGAAACTGGCGCGCACCTGATAATCGCTGAACAGGCGCATGAGACGGGGTATGCCGTCACGCAAACCGCGCAGGCTATACACCTCGACACGCAAGGCTACTCGCATGAAATTTAAGGGGATTTAATAAAAGGCCCTAGTTTGGACGGGCCCGGCCGTGGAAACAAGTTCAACCGGCGGCGCAGGTACCCCGGTATACCGACATGATCGCCTTGAGCTCGCTCACGACTTCACGCACCTCGGCCGAGGACAATCCGCGAGTCTCAGGTAACGCCACGCCCGCCTCCAGTGCATCGATGTCGGCCCAGACGGCCCGGCAACCCTTGTGGCAAAGGGTCTCAACGCACTGCTCGACGAGATGATGTTTCAAAATCGCGCACTCCGCCCCGTTTGGCGCATCAGTATAGGCGCATATACCAAAATTTTCATCCGGCACAATTCGGTCGCTAGCGACGAATGCGTTCTTGCTTTGTTCTCTTCCAGTGCTAGAATCTGGAGAACTTACCGAGAACACCAAAGGAAGCCCCCATGCCAAAGCATCGTTATGCCATGCGTGATCTGCGCGGCGCCAAGATCGACGAAATCATGCGCTTCAACGTCGCCGAGGGTCACTCGCGACCGCGCTCGTTGTTCGAATTCACCGTTTTCCTCGGCGCCGTGCTGGTGTATCTCGGTGCACTCGCGATCAGCGCCTGAAGGCAGTCGAACAAGGACCCCCACCGGCAAAGGACTGCCATCTCGCAGGGTGACACGGAGACGGTAATAGCCCAATAACGAGGCAACGCCACACGTCATTATGCGAGGTCGTGTCGCCGCCTGGCCGGGTGTCCCTGCAGTTTCGCTATACTCGGGGCGATCATCCCACGTCTTGTTCGCTTGCTCTTGAACTGCCCCCTGGACGCCTACCGCACGTTTCACCGCTGGCTGCTGTTGTCCGGCATCCTCGTCTACGCCGCTTACCTCATCGTCGCCAACGACTTGCTGACACAGATGCTGGAAACAGATCAGAGCTATCTGTCGGGCGTCATCCTGCTGCTGTTGCTGGTGACGAGCCTCGATGCCGGTCGCCGGGCATACCGCCTTGGGCGCGAGATGTGTGCGACGCTCGACCTGCGCCGCCGTGCGGCTGGCGACACCGAACTCTTCGTCGCCGACGACGACGGTGTTCGCTTTCGTGACACCCCGCCTGTTGCATCGTTCGCCCGGCAGCATCTGTTACTGCTCGCGCGCAAGACCTACCACAGTGGTGTCGCAGGCTCACAAGATCCGCTGCTCGATCGTCTGGAGAATGCACTCGGGCGCGGGCATGAAACGGGCTGGTTTCTCGCTGACCTCATGGTCAGACTCGGCCTGCTCGGTACGGTCATCGGCTTTATCTTCATGTTGGCTTCGGTAGGTAATCTCAGCGGAGTCGACATCCAGACCCTGCAGCAACTGCTGGCCAACATGACCACAGGCATGCGCATCGCGCTGTACACGACGCTCACCGGCCTCGGTGCCGGCATCCTGCTGGGTTTCCAGTACCGACTTCTCGACCTCGGCGCCGAACGTCTGATGGCAGAAATCATTGAGCTGTCCGAAGTGGATGTCGTACGGCATCTTCGCGCCCTCGCCAATACCGGACGCTGAGCTCATGCGCCGCCGATCGCATGCCTTCCGCAACACCGACCCGTTCATCGACCTGCTGTTCAACGCCTTGCTGGGCTTCACCTTCCTGTTTCTGGTATCGGTGTTGTTCATCAATCCCGATGCACGCAAAGGGCGCGTGAATCTGAAAGCCGAATACATCATCTCCGTGACCTGGCCCGACCATCTCGCGGACGATATCGACCTCTGGGTGCAGGACCCGATCGGTGAAACGGTTTCTTACCTGCAGAAGGATGCGAGCTGGTTGCACCTCGACCGCGACGACCGCGGTGAGATCAACGACACCATCATGGTCGACGGCAAAGAAGTCGTGTACCCGATCAACCAGGAAGTCGTGACCCTGCGCGGCATCATCCCCGGCGAGTACGTCGTCAATCTCTACTACTATGCCGCGGCATCGACGTCTCCTGTCGAAGCCCTGGTGAAAGTCGAGAAAGTCAATCCGACGCTGCAGACGGTATTCGTGCAAAAGTCCACGCTGTCGAAACAGGACGACGAACGCACCATCGTGCGTTTCGTCCTCGACAGAGAAGGACGCATCGAGTCGATGAGCACGCTGCCCAAACGCCTGACACCGTATGCGCTGGATCCCGGGTCCTGATCATGACGATCTGGATCCTGTTACATGCCAGCTACGTCGTACCGCTCGTGTTGCTCGCCTGGCTGACCATCTCACGGCCATTGTCGAAGCGCCTGCCAATCACCCTGCTACTCACCGCCCTGCCCTTGATGTACGTCACACACCATGTCCTGTTGATGCAGCTTGCTGGCCGCCCAACCGATCTGCCGTTGCCGCAACGCTTTCGCCTGATCGCCCACCAGATCACCGAACCGGACAGAAATACCGCACGTGATGGCCAAATATTGCTGTGGATACAGGACGAATCCAGCGCGCCACCGCGCGTCCACCGTCTCGCGTACTCGCGCGCGTTACACCGGGAACTCGTCGCTGCAGGCGAAAGACAGGCACGCGGAGAACAGCAGGTCGGCATCCTCGGCGGTGCAAAGTCCGCACGACAGGACACGCAGATAACCGACGCCGCAGGCATCGTGTTCCAAAGCGAACGGCGAAACAAACTGCCAGACAAGGACGGCCGGTAGAAAAGGCCCGCCGCGATTCCGGTCGGTCGCCGTGGTGTATGAAGGAATTAAAAAGAAGCCGGCGGAAAGCCGGCTTCGTCACGCTGCTCAATGCATATTAAACGCTGAGCTCATCCAAGTTGTTCGTTCGACTCGATGTCCTCGTCGTCGACGAACTTCAGATTGACGCGCTCGCGCAGCTCCTTGCCGGGTTTGAAATGCGGCACGTACTTGCCACTCAGCTCCACTGAGTCGCCCGTCTTCGGGTTGCGACCGACGCGTGGTGGTCGGAAATGCAACGAGAAACTGCCAAAACCACGGATCTCGATGCGCTCGCCGGAAGCCAGTGCCTGACTCATCTGCTCAATCATGCACTTGACTGCCAGCTCGACGTCGCGGTACGCCAAGTGGCTTTGTTCCCGAGCAATGACTTCGATCAGTTCTGATTTGGTCATTAGAAGCCAGCCTAATCCTGGAGAATCAGGCGGCCGAAGCCGCCGTCATCTGTAGTGAGGTCGTGTGGGACGATCAGTCCTTGTTCGCGTCCAGGTGATCTTTCAGCAGTTCACCGAACGCCGTCGTACCAGCACTTGCGTCACTCGCATAGCTGGCGATCGCCGCTTTTTCTTCGTCCATGTCCTTGGCCTTGACCGACAACGAAATCGTGCGGTTCTTGCGATCGACGCCCATGAACTTGGCTTCGATCTCGTCGCCTTCCTTGAGCAGCGAACGTGCATCTTCGACGCGGTCGCGCGACAGCTCGGAGGCACGCAGATAGCCTTCGACGCCGTCCGACAGCGCGATGACCGCACCCTTGGCGTCGACTTCCTGCACCGTGCCTGTGACGATCGCGCCTTTCTCGTTGAGCGCAAGGAAGCTGGACATCGGATCCTTGTCGAGCTGCTTGATACCCAGCGAGATACGCTCACGCTCGGGATCGACGGCGAGCACGACCGTCTCCAGTTCCTGACCCTTCTTGTAATTGCGGATCATGGCTTCGCCCGTGTCATCCCACGAGATGTCGGACAGGTGGACCAGACCATCGATGCCACCATCGAGACCAATGAAGATACCGAAATCGGTAATCGACTTGATCACGCCGCGGACATGGTCGCCCTTGTTGAACTTGTGCGAGAACTCTTCCCAGGGGTTGGCCTGGCACTGCTTCATACCCAGCGAGATACGGCGACGCTCTTCGTCGATGTCCAGAACCACGACCTCGACCTCGTCACCGAGTGTAACGACTTTGCTCGGGTGGACGTTCTTGTTGGTCCAGTCCATCTCGGAGACGTGCACGAGACCTTCGACACCGTCCTCGATCTCGACGAACGCACCGTAGTCGGCGATGTTCGTAACCTTGCCGAACAGACGGGTCCCTTCCGGGTAGCGACGCGTGATGTTTTCCCACGGATCATCGCCCATCTGCTTGAGGCCAAGCGACACGCGCATCTTCTCGCGATCGAACTTCAGTACCTTGACACTGACTTCATCACCGATCTCGACGACTTCGGACGGATGCTTGACACGCTTCCATGCCATGTCGGTGATGTGCAGCAGACCATCGATGCCGCCGAGGTCGACGAACGCACCGTAGTCGGTGAGGTTCTTGACCACGCCTTTGACTTCCTGGCCTTCCTGCAGGTTTTCGAGCAGCTTGTCGCGCTCTTCGCTGTATTCCTGTTCGACCACGGCACGGCGCGAAACGACGACGTTGTTGCGCTTCTGGTCGAGCTTGATGACCTTGAATTCGAGATCCTTACCCTCGAGGTACGAGGTGTCGCGAACCGGGCGCACGTCGACGAGCGAACCCGGCAGGAAGGCACGGATCTGGTCGAGTTCGACAGTAAAACCGCCCTTGACCTTGCCGTTGATGCGGCCGACGACGATCTCGTCTGCGTCGAAAGCTTTCTCGAGCTTGTTCCACGCGTGGTGGCGCTTGGCCTTCTCGCGCGACAGACGGGTTGCACCGAAACCGTCTTCGACGGCGTCCAGCGCGACTTCAACCTGGTCGCCCACATCACATTCGACGTTACCGTCCATGTCCATGAACTGGCTCTTGGGGATAACGCCTTCGGATTTGAGGCCGGCATTGACGATGACGTGATCGTTCTCGATCGCGACGACAGTACCGATCACGATGGTACCGGGTTGCAGGTTGGTGTTGTTGAGGCTCTGTTCAAAGAGCTCGGCGAAGCTTTCAGACATGTGATTAATCCTGATCCGCGCAGTGGCGGACCGTCCTACCGGTGGCTGAGCCAATCCGGATTTTTCAGATGTAAGACACCCGACTCAGTGCCGGGCCCCGATTTCGGCAGCAACATGCCGCCAGCGACTAAACCGCGTAGGCCGTATGGGCTCTCCGCAGCACCTCTTCGACGACGTCTTCGATGTCGACACCGGTGGAATCGATTTCGATCGCGTCCGGAGCGGGCACCAATGGCGAGGCCGCACGGCCCCGATCGCGCGCATCGCGCTCTTCGATCTCAGCCGTAAGGGCGGCGAGATTAGCAGGCAATCCTTTTTCTTTCAACTGCTTATGACGCCTTCGCGCACGTTCCTCGGCACTGGCCGTGAGAAATATCTTGACCTTGGCATGCGGGAAAACCGTCGTACCCATGTCACGACCGTCGGCCACGAGGCCCGGCGCCTCGGCGTAGCGGCGCTGCCAATCGAGTAGCGCTGCCCGCACTCCCGGCATTGCCGCGACCTTCGAGGCGTTGTTACCTGCGCTCTCCGTACGGATGAGATCGGTCACATCCTGGCCGTCCATGCGAATGGAATCACCATCAAAATCCACTTTAATTTTGTTGGCTATCTCTATGATTTTAAATTCATCTTCGAAACCGATTCCTGCGTTGGCCGTAGCCAGACCGAGCAGGCGATAGAGCGCGCCCGAGTCCAGCACGCGCCAGCCGAGCCGCGTCGCCACACGCTGTGCGATCGTGCCCTTACCGGATCCGCTCGGACCGTCGATCGTGATGACCGGTACCGACTCAGTCACCGGTCAGACTCACCCGCGAACCGACACCCGAGGCAAGTTCGACGAAACGCGGGAAAGAGGTGTTCACGTTTTCGCAATCCTCGATAACGATCTCACCGCCGGCGCGCAGCCCCGCGATCGTGAACGCCATCGCGATGCGATGGTCACCGTGGCTGTCGACACGACCGCTGCCGATCGCGCCACCTTGGATGACGATGCCGTCGGCCGTCGGGCGCGCGTCGACGCCCAGCACCTGCAGACCGTCGGCCATGACCTGGATGCGGTCCGACTCCTTCACGCGCAACTCTTCGGCGCCCGTCAACACCGTCTCACCCTCGGCGCAGGCAGCGGCGACGAACAACACGGGAAACTCGTCGATGGCGAGCGGCACCTGGTCTTCAGGAATACGGATGCCCTTGAGCGGCGCCGAGCGGACGTGCAGATCCGCGACCGGCTCGCCACGGACATCACGCGGATCGAGCACCCCGATAACCGCACCCATGAGACGCAGGATGTTGATGACACCATCGCGCGTCGGATTCATGCCGACATGCTCCAGCAGCAGATCGGACCCCGTGGCAATGCTTGCGCCGACGAGGAAGAAGGCCGCCGAGGAGATATCGGCCGGCACATCGATATCACACGCGCGCAGACGGCCGCCACCCCTTATGCACACCCGGTTGCCGTTACGCGTCACCGGATAGCCAAAGCCCTGCAGCATGCGCTCGGTATGATCTCGTGTCGGCGCCGGCTCGGTTACACACGTCTCCCCTTCGGCATACAGCCCCGCGAGCAGCACGCAGGATTTCACCTGCGCACTGGCCACCGGCATCGTGTAGTCGATGCCGCACAACGTGGTGGTCGGTCGGATATGCAGCGGCGCCGTTCCACCCTCGCTGGTATCGATCACGGCATTCATGGCGGCCAGCGGATCGGTCACGCGGCGCATCGGCCGTTTGGTCAACGAACTGTCGCCAACCAGCGTCGTATCGAAACCCTGCCCGGCAAGCAATCCACACATCAGCCGCATGGCGGTACCCGAGTTGCCGAGGTCGAGCGGAGCCGTCGGTGCCTTGAGGCCATCGACACCAACACCGTTGATCGTGACCTCGCCGTCGCTGGGTCCGTCGATCTTCACCCCCATCGCCTGGAATACGCGCAAGGTCGCCAGGCTGTCCTCGCCTTCGAGAAAACCACTCACGTGCGTCACGCCGTCGGCGAGCGAGCCGAGCATGATCGAGCGATGGGAAATGGATTTGTCGCCGGGCACGCGCAAGCGCCCACTCAGCGAACCGCCGGGCTGGACGCGGAACTGGAGCTTGTTGGAAGACAATGTGGTCACTCTGGGACTAAAGGGCGGCAAGGCTAGTCGCAGTCGCGCGAAAACACAAGTAAAGGTTTGAAAAACATCATCTTAACACCGACAGCCACGGCCACCCGCCGCGCGCTATCGGATCCCGTCGACGTACCGGTCGCGGGCCGCCTTGGCGCGCTCGAAGACCTCGAGCAAGGCATCACCATCGGCGGCATGAATGCGTTCCGCAAGCAGATCGAGCTCGGCAGCGAACGCGCTGAGCATGGGCCCGAGCGCACCGCGGTTGGCGACGCAGATGTCGCGCCACATCACCGGATTACTCGACGCGATGCGCGTGAAATCGCGAAAGCCACCTGCGGCGTAGCGGAATATCTCGTCGTTCTCTTTCATGCGCGCAAGCATGTCGACGAGACCGAAAGCGAGCATATGCGGCAGATGGCTGGTCGCTGCGAGTACCTCGTCGTGATGCGCCACCGGCATCTCGGTCACTTCGGCACCGCACGCCTCCCACATCTGTCGAATACGCGCGACGTCTGCCGACATGTTCTCCGGCAGCGGTGTGAGAATCACGCGCCGATTCTGATACAACTCGGCGAACGAGGCGGCAACGCCGTTCTTTTCGGTCCCGGCAATCGGATGTCCGGGAATGAAACGCGACAGCAGTTCGGGTGCCACTTCGCGGCAGTCGTCGACCACGCTGCCTTTGGCACTGCCGCCATCGGTCACCAGCGCCGTCGTCGGCAAACGGTCACGCATGGCCTCGAAGGCATCACGCATCGCGCCCAATGGGACAGCCAGGAACACGACGTCGGCGCCATCGACAGCTTCCGCGATATCGTGCGTGTAGCGATCGATCACACCCAGCGCCACCGCCTCATCGAGGTTCGCCTTACCGCGCCCGCACCCCACGATCTCGTCGACTTTCCGTGCATGGCGCAGTGCGCGTGCCAACGAGCCACCGATCAGGCCGACGCCGATGATGGCCAGTCGTCCGATACGCTCGGTCAAAGGACTCGCCCCAGGGCGTCGAGAAAGCGCGCGTTCTCGGCTTCCACGCCCACGGTCACGCGCAAATGGTTGGGTAGACCATAGTTCGCGATCGGTCGTGTGATAACACCTTGCTGCAACAAGGCGCGATCGAGCGGCGCCGCTTCGCGGCCCGTATCGATGGTGAGAAAATTGCCGTGCGATGGAATGTAGTCGAGACCAAGGCGTTCGACACCTTCCACGAGCTGCCGCAGTCCGCGCTGATTGACCTCCACCGAACGCTGCAGGTAATCGACGTCGTTCAGCGCCGCGAGGGCCGCGGCCTGGGCAAGACTGTCGACGTTGAACGGCTGCCGCACGCGGTTGAGCAGATCGGCCACATCGGGGTGCGAAACACCATAGCCGACCCGCAACGCGGCGAGCCCGTAGGCCTTCGAAAACGTGCGCGTAACGATCAGGTTGTCGAACTCACCGAGCCAGCGACTCGTGTCGGGATAGTCGCCATGCTGCACGTACTCGAAGTAGGCCTCGTCGACGACACACATCACCGAGGACGGCAACGACGCGACGAACTCACGCAATGCCGCTTCGGTGAGCAGCGTGCCGGTCGGGTTGTTGGGGTTCGCAATCCACACGACACCGGTACGGTCGCTTACGCGGTCGCGAAGTGCTTGGAGATCATGCCCATAGTCTTTCGCCGGAGCGACGACGGTCGTGGCACCGACGGCCATGCTCGAAATCGGATACACAGCGAACGCATACTGCGAGAACAGGCTCTCGCGCCCGGACCACAGAAACGCGCGCGCGATCATGTCGAGCACGTCGTTGGAGCCATTGCCGACTGTTATGCCCGCAGGTTCCACGCCATGGCGTTTGGCGAGTGCGCTGCGCAAGGCGTACGCACCGCCGTCCGGGTAACGCGTAAGATTGCCGAGCTCGGCCTCGATCGCGCGCATCACTGCCGGGCTCGGGCCCAGCGGATTTTCGTTCGACGCCAGTTTGATCGAGTCGCGAATCCCGAGCTCACGTTCGAGTTCGGAGAGCGGTTTACCCGGCACATACGGTTTGAGTGCCGCGAGTCCCGGCGCAGCCAGATCGATAAAACGATTGCTCATCGCTGCAGTGGCCTCCCAACCATCGCCACGTAGCCTGCGCGCCCCGATTGCCGCGAACACGTCGTCATCACAGCACGGCCTTGGGATAAGAGCCGAGTTCCTTGTACATGCCTGCCTGCTGCCGCAGCGCATTCAATGCCGGGACAAGCCTCTCATCGTCACGGTGACCGTTGATATCGACAAAGAACACGTAATCCCAGTTGCCGCGACGCGATGGCCGCGACTCGATGCGCGTCATGCTGATGCCGTGTTCGGCAAGCGGCGCCAGCAGGCGATACAGTCCGCCGGATTCGTTGCGCGTCGACAACAGCAGACTGGTCTTGTCGTCACCCGATGGTGGTACCGACTGCCTGCCGATCACCAGGAAGCGCGTCGTGTTACCCGGATCGTCTTCGATGTTCGGCGCCAACACCTGCAAACCGTACAGTTCGGCTGCCGTGGTGCCGGCAATCGCCGCCGCACCAGGATGGTCGTAAGCACGCTTGGCCGCTTCGGCATTGCTGCCGACGGGCACGCGCTCCACTGTCGGCAGGTGACGATCCAGCCAGCCGCGGCATTGTGCGAGCGATTGCTGATGTGAAAACACGACCTTGAGGAGGCTGAGATCAGGATCGCGGCCAAGCAGGTTCTGATGGATGCGCAGCGTCACCTCGCCACAGATCTGCAGCGGCGAGTTGAGAAACATGTCCAGGGTATGACTGACGACACCCTCGCTGGAATTCTCGACCGGCACGACACCGTAGTGGCAGCTGCCGCTCTCGACTTCCTGGAACACATCGGAAATCGCCGCCATCGAAACCGTTTTCACGGCATGTCCAAAATGCTTGAGCGCGGCCGCCTGGGTAAACGTACCTTCCGGCCCGAGAAAGGCCACACTCAGCGGCAGCTCGAGCGCCAGGCATTCGGACATGATCTCGCGAAACAAGCGCGCCACGGCTTCACCACCCAGCGGACCGGTATTGCGCATCTTCACCTGGCGCAACACCTGTGCTTCGCGTTCCGGGCGATAGAACACGGCATTGGGATCTGAATCCATTTTGATCCGCGCCACATCCTGCGCCGCACGAGCACGCGCATTGAGCAGATCCTGGATCTGCTCATCGATGGCATCGATGCGCTCTCGGATCTCGGCCAAATGATCCTGGTCGTTCATGGCTCGAGTTTAGCGTGCAGGACGAAAACGATGCGACTCAGTCGCAGCCGAGCTGGCGCACCGACAGCACACCGTCAATCGCCGAGATGCGATCGACCGCCTCGGCAGAAGGTGCGCCGTCGACATCGATCAGTGTCACGGCGAGTTCGCCGCGCGACTTGTTCAGCATGTCGATGATGTTGAGTCCGGCTTCGGCCAGATCGGTCGAAATCTGGCCCAGCATGTTCGGCACGTTGCTGTTGACCACAGCCAAGCGATGGCCGCCTTCGGCGCGTGGGAGACTGATCTCAGGGAAGTTCACCGAATTGCTGACGTTGCCGTTCTCGAGCCAGTCACGCACCTGGTCCGCGACCATCACAGCACAGTTCTCTTCGGCTTCAGACGTCGACGCACCCAGATGCGGCAGTGTGATCACGCGTGGATGGTCTTTCAGCAGGTTGCTTGGGAAATCGCACACATAGGCGTAGAGATGCCCGGCATCGAGCGAGGCAACAGCTGCCTCGTCGTCGATGATGCCGTTACGCGCAAAATTGAGCAGCACCGAGCGCTTTTTCATGAGCTTGAGACGATCGGCATTGATCATGTTGCGCGTCGCATCGGTCAGCGGCACGTGGAAAGTGATGAAATCGGAACGTGATACGAGGTCGTCCACGGACAATGCCTGTTCGACATCGGCGTCCAGCGCCCATGCGGCACGTACGGTGATCGTCGGGTCGTAGCCGATCACTTTCATGCCCAATGCACGCGCGGCATTGGCGACTTTGACGCCGATCGCGCCGAGCCCGATGACACCCAGCGTCCGTCCCGGCAGCTCGAAGCCGACGAAGTTCTTCTTGCCCGCTTCGACGTCCTTGTTGATCGCGGCGTCTTCACCCGAGATTCCGACGGCGAAACGCCAAGCCTGACCGATATTGCGCGCTGCCATGAGCATACCCGCGAGCACCAGCTCCTTGACCGCATTCGCATTGGCCCCGGGGGCATTGAATACCGGGATGCCGGCAGCCGTCATCTTGTCGACCGGGATGTTGTTGACGCCGGCACCCGCACGCCCGATCGCCTTGACCGAAGCCGGCAAGGTCATGTCGTGCATCTTCGCCGAACGGACGAGAATCGCGTCGGGACTGTTGAGCTCGGAAGCGATCTCGTAGCAATCGCGCGGGAAGCGATCGAGGCCTACGACGGAGATATTGTTGAGAGTCTGGATCTTGAACATCGGGTCATTCCTTCAAGCATTCACCGCGAGCCTTTACGCAGGCCCGTCGACGGTTCATCGTCGCGCAGCGTCACATCTTGTCGTGCGCGGTGGCCACGAACCCTTTCCAACAGGTTCGCGACGCTCCGCATTCATCACCGCTCAGCCGTTCTTGCGCTCGAACTCAGCCATGAATTCGATCAGCGTCGTCACGCCCTGCTCCGGCATGGCGTTGTAGATGCTCGCGCGCATGCCGCCGACCGAACGGTGGCCTTTGAGCGTCTTCAGTCCAACGTCCGAAGCCTGCTTCAGAAACTCACCATCGAGTTCGGCGTTGGCGAGGGTGAACGGGACGTTCATCCACGAGCGGCAGGCCGGATCGACGGGGTTCTGATAGAAATCCGAGCCATCGATGGCCTGATAGAGCGCAGTCGCCTTGCGCTCGTTGATCGCCGCCATGCCGGCGAGGCCGCCCTTGTCCTTGAGCCACTGGAACACGAGCCCGGCAAGGTACCAACCGAAGGTCGGCGGCGTGTTGTACATCGAGCCGTTATCGGCATGCGTGGCGTAGTTGAACATGGTCGGCGTGCCGTCGAGGGGCGTACCGATGAGGTCCTCACGCACGATGACGAGGGTGAGACCGGCCGGCCCGATGTTCTTCTGCGCGCCCGCGTAAATCATGCCGAACTGCGTCACATCGACGGGGCGCGACAGGATCGTCGACGACATGTCCGCGATGAGCGGCACGTCACCCGTCGATGGCACGTACGGGAACTCCACGCCTTCGATCGTTTCATTGGGCGTGTAGTGCACATAGGCGGCATCGGCCGACACCGAAAAACCATCGGCTTGCGGCACGCTGGTGAACTTGCCATCGTGCTCGCTGTTGACGGTGACAGCCACCTCGCCGAAATGCTTGGCCTCGGAGATCGCCTTCTTCGACCACGAGCCGGTGCGGAAGTAATCCGCCTTGCCCGTCCGCCCGATGAGGTTCATCGGAATCATCGCGAACTGGCTCGATGCCCCCCCCTGCAGGAACAGCACCTTGTAGTTGGCCGGGATCGCCATCAGTTCACGCAAATCGGATTCGGCTTTTTCCGCGATCGACATGAATTCCTTGCCGCGGTGGCTCATCTCCATCACCGACATTCCCGAACCGTGCCAATCGAGCATCTCGGCCTGGGCCTGCTGCAAAACCTCTTCCGGCAACGCCGCCGGACCTGCACTGAAGTTGTAAACACGGGTCATTGTCGGTCTCTTTGTGAAGTCACGTTTGATTTGAAAGATTCATCTGTTGCTGCGCGGCCGACGCGCCAATGCGACAGCCGCGCTGCCGTTGTCGCCCGATACCGAGGGCTGCCATCCCGCGGCGCTGGCGGCGGCCCTACTCGCTGTCGCCGGACTCGGTGTCGGCGTCAGCGTCGATGTCGTCATCGATCGGCTCGGCCTCGTCACCATCCAGCGCCTCGATGCGTTCGATGCCGATCAGGTGTTCGCCTTTCGACAAGCGAATCATCGTCACGCCCTGCGTGTCGCGCCCCATCTGCGAGACATCCGCGACGCGGGTGCGCACGAGCGTGCCGCCGTCGGTAATCAACATGATCTCGTCGAGTTCGCTGACGCGTACGGCGCCGACCTGCTCGCCATTGCGCTCGGAGGTCTTGATCGAAATCACCCCCATGCCGCCGCGGCCTTTCACCGGGAACTGCTCGATCGCGGTGCGCTTGCCGTAACCGTTCTCGGTCACTGTCATCACGTCACCATCGTTACCGATGATCAGCGAGATCACGCGCTGTCCCTTGCCGAGTTTGACGCCGCGCACACCGCACGCCGTGCGCCCCATGGCGCGCACATCCGACTCCTGGAAGCGGATGGCTTTGCCCGCCGACGTGAACAGCATGATGCTCTGACTGCCGTCGGTGATGTCGACGCCAATCAGCTGGTCGTCTTCGCGCAGATCGACGGCGATGATGCCGTTGGAGCGCGGGCGCGAGAAATCCACGAGCGGGGTCTTCTTGACCGTACCCGATGCCGTCGCCATGAAGATGAATCGGTCTTCGGTGTATTCGCGCACCGGCAGGACGGCGTTGATGCGTTCGCCCTGCTCCAACGGCAGCAGGTTGACCATCGGCCGTCCGCGCGCCGTGCGCCCGGCCTGCGGCAGCTCGTATACCTTGAGCCAATAGCACTTGCCGCGACTCGAAAAACACAGAATCGTGTCGTGCGTGTTGGCAATGAACAGCTTGTCGACGAAATCCTCATCCTTGGTCGCCGTCGCCGTCTTGCCGCGTCCACCACGCCGCTGCGCACGGTAATCACCGATCGGCTGCGACTTGGCGTAGCCCTGGTGCGACAAGGTCACGACCACGTCTTCCTCGGTAATCAGGTCCTCGAGTGTGAGGTCCAACTGATTGAGGATGATCTCGCTGCGACGCGCATCACCGAACTGGTCTCGGATCTCGGTGAGCTCGTCCTTGATGACCTGCATGAGTCGATCCGGGCTCGAGAGGATCTCGAGCAGGTCGGCGATGCGGTCGAGGATCTCCTGGAATTCGTTGATGATCTTGTCTTGTTCGAGCCCCGTCAGTTTCTGCAGACGCAGATCGAGAATCGCCTGTGCCTGCGTCTCGGTCAGCCGGTAGCCTTCATCAGTCAGACCAAATCCTGCCGGCAGATCTTCCGGGCGCGACGCGTCGGCGCCAGCGCGTGCCAGCATCGCGTCGACGGTACCCGACTGCCAGGCACGCTCGACCAGCTGTTTCTTTGCCTCGGCCGGACTGGGCGCAGCCTTGATCAGTGCGATGACTTCATCGATGTTGGCCAGCGCGACGGCGAGACCTTCGAGCGTATGGGCACGTTCGCGCGCCTTGCGCAGATCGAACAGGGTACGCCGCGTGACGACCTCGCGCCTATGGCGCAGGAAGTACTCGAGCAGCTGCTTGAGGTTCAGCGTGCGCGGCTGACCATCGACCAGGGCGACGATGTTGATACCGAACACGTTCTGCATCTGCGTCTGCTGATACAGGTTGTTCAACACCACCTCGGCCACTTCGCCGCGACGCAGCTCGATGACCATGCGCATGCCGTCCTTGTCGGACTCATCGCGCAGTTCGCTGATACCTTCGAGCTTCTTGTCCTTGACTAGCTCGGCGATCTTCTCGAGCAAGCGGGCCTTGTTGACCTGGTACGGCAGTTCGTTGACGACGATCCGCTGCCGACCGTGGTCCATGTCTTCGATCACGATGCGTGCGCGGATGTAGACCTTGCCGCGCCCCGTGCGATAGGCCTCGCGTACGCCACGGATGCCGTTGATGATTCCGGCAGTCGGGAAATCCGGGCCCGGCACGATCTCCATGAGGTCTTCGATCGAGACCTGCGGCTCTTCGATGACACGGATACAGGCGTTGATGACCTCGGTCAGATTGTGCGGCGGAATGTTCGTCGCCATACCGACGGCGATACCCGACGAGCCGTTGATGAGCAGATTCGGGATCTTCGCTGGCATGATTTTTTTTTTATTGTTACATTGATCGTAGATATCTATAATATTTCCCTTTTCGTTGTTGTTCTGATCT
>JAGRHA010000442.1 GCA_020445205.1 Gammaproteobacteria bacterium | reverse complement strand
CGACCGAGCCCGATGCGCGCAGCGGTGAACCCGCGCAGGCGCGCCCAGGCATTGTCGGTGACGCCCGGTGACGATGACGCCTTATCTTTCGGCCGCTTCATCCGTCGCTCCCCAGCAGATGTCGCACGGGGCCCGCAAAGGCACCCGGTAGCGCCGCGCGCAGCTTGAACGACGACTCGCGCCCGATGATCTCCATGTTCTGTAGCCAGACGTCGAATTCGGGTGCCGGTCGCAGCCCCAACACCTCGCGCACGTACAGGGCATCGTGAAACGACGTCGTCTGGTAGTTGAGCATGATGTCGTCGGAACCCGGTATGCCCATCACGTAAGTACAGCCGGCCACGCACAACAGTGTCAGCAGGTTGTCCATGTCGTTCTGATCGGCATCGGCGTGGTTTGTATAACAGACGTCACAGCCCATCGGCAGGCCGAGCAACTTGCCGCAGAAATGGTCCTCGAGTCCGGCGCGCGTGATCTGTCTGCCGTCGAACAGGTATTCGGGACCGATGAAGCCGACGACGCTGTTCACGAGCAAGGGGTCGAACTTGCGCGCAACGGCATAGGCCCTGGCTTCACAGGTCTGTTGGTCGACACCGTGGTGTGCGTCGGCCGACAGCGCACTACCCTGCCCGGTTTCGAAATACATCACCTGGTTACCGACCGTGCCACGGCGCAACGACAGGGCGGCATCGCGCGCCTCGGCCAGGGTCGCCAGATTGAAACCGAAACTTTCGTTGGTCGCCTGCGTACCGCCGATCGACTGGAACACGAGATCGACCGGCGCACCCTGCTCGATCGCTTCGATCGTATTGGTGACATGCGTGAGCACACAGCTCTGCGTCGGGATGGCGTAGTGCGCGATCACGTCGTTCATCATGTCGAGCAGACGACATGTCTGTGCGACATTGTCGGTCGCGGGGTTGATGCCGATCACGGCGTCGCCGTTGGCGTACAGCAGGCCGTCGAGGATGCTCGCCGCGATGCCGGTCGCGTCGTCGGTCGGATGGTTGGGCTGCAGGCGCGTCGACAGATGCCCCGGCAACCCGATGGTGTTGCGAAACGCGGTGGTGACCTGACATTTGCGCGCGACCAGGATCAGATCCTGGTTGCGCATGATCTTCGACACGGCCGCGGCCATTTCCGGCGTGATGCCGGCACGCAGGCTTGCCAGGGCGTCGCTGCTGGCGAGATCGCTGAGCAACCAGTCGCGAAATTCACCAACGGTCAGATGGGCGATCGGCGCGAAGGCGGCAGCGTCGTGTTCATCGATGATCAGGCGCGTGACCTCATCGTCTTCGTACGGCACGACGACATCGTCGAGAAACCGCGACAAGGGCAGCTCCGCCAAGGTCATCTGTGCGGCGACACGCTCCTCGGCCGTTGCGGCGGCGATGCCCGCAAGCTGATCGCCCGAGCGCGCCGGCGTGGCCTTTGCCAGCAGCGTCGCGAGATCACGGAAGCGGTAGCTGCGACCCCCGATCACCTGGCGAAACGCAGTGTCGTCCATCGGCGTCCTTCGTCCCGGTTGCGTTAGACACATCATAGTTCTTTCCGACATCACGCCGCGCCGATCCCGTGATCGGGGTAATGGGCCCGGCGCGGTCACGCATGGCACGATTTACGCCATCTCTGCACTCGCCGCACGGGCGTGAATGGCGGCCTGTCGAGTGCGGCGTCGAATCGTGCAGCGGATGCCTGCGGCCGCCGGCGCATGAGCGTGCACATGGCGCAACCGATGCCATTGCCCGGCGGGTGAGGCTCGCATTAAGCTGATGCGCT
>JAGRHA010000441.1 GCA_020445205.1 Gammaproteobacteria bacterium | reverse complement strand
CCGACCGCCTGCAGGCCTTGTGTCCGGCGCTGCGTGACGGTGTGTCCGCGGCGGCTGGCGACGAAAGCCCGGCACAGGTCCTGCGCGATATCGGTGAGCGTCTGGTCGATGAGGTCGCGAAGCGGCGGCGGCCGCGCCTGTCGCCGCCGAGCATACCGCCCTCGCTGAGCGCGCGGATCGTCGCGACGGCTGCCCGCGGTCTGCGACGTGTGCTCGGCACGGCACTGTTCCTTGGCGGCGTGTACGTGGCCTTGCGGCTGTTCGGCGACAACGAGATCCAACGCGGACTGGATGCATTGGATGCGCGCCTGCAGTTGGGCTGGCAGCGATTGCAGGGCTACCTGGCACGCCTTTAGCGATCCGGCGACCCATCTGCCCGGACACTATCGACAGCGTGCTTCGCGCAGGCGCAGAATCCTGCCTGCGGTTACCGCCGCCCGCGTGGAGTGTCCTCCCTGGACGCGTACGACAACATTCCTTACGACCGCCTGTCGCTGGCCGAGACCCATCCGGACCAGCTCGCGGTTTTGGCGGCGCTGCACGGTATCGACAGCCCGGATCCGCAGCATTGCCGGGTGCTCGAACTCGGCGCGGCGTCGGGTGGCAACCTCATCCCGATGGCGTGGTTTTCGCCGCACGCCCGTTTCGTCGGCCTCGACCTGTCACAGGTGCAGGTCGACACCGCGCAGGCGCTGATCCGCGAGCTCGGGCTCGCCAACATCAGCATCGAGCGTGCCGATGTCGCCGACGCCGATCCCGGCAACGAGGGCTTCGATTACGTCATCGCGCATGGCCTGTACTCGTGGGTCCCCGAGCACGTGCGGCGCGCCGTGTTGGCACTGATCCGCCGGCAGCTGCGCCCGCACGGTGTGGCGTACGTGAGCTTCAATGCGCTGCCGGGCTGGCACATGCGTGGCATGTTGCGGCAGATGCTGCTGTTTCACGTGCGGGATGCGAGCGGCCCTGTACAGTGCCTGCAGGCGGCCCGCGAGTTCCTGCAGTTTCTCGACAGCGGCCTGTGTGATCTGCCGGCCCTCAGTGCGGAATACCTGCGCACCGAGCTCGCGACGCTGAAGACCGCGCCCGACAGCTATCTCTACCACGAGTATCTGGCGAGCGTGAACGAGGCGTTCCTGCTCAGTGATTTCGTTGGCCAGGCCCAGGCGGCCGGGTTGCGCTACCTGTGCAACGCCGAGTTGCATTACCAGTTTCCGGCAACCCTCGGCGATGCCGCGGAACAGGCACTGGCGGCATTCGGCGATCCCCTGCTGCGTCAGCAGTACTTCGATTTCCTCGCCAATCGCAACTTTCATCAGGCGCTGCTCGTGCGCGACGACGACCGGCCCCACGCTCAACCCGATTATGAGCGCTTCGCGGATTTCGCCTTTTATGCCGACCTCGTGCCACCGCACAAACTCGACCTGCGGCGCGCCAAGGCGCAGTCGTTCAACGATCGCCGCGGAGTATCACATGCGGTCAGCCATCCGCTGACCAAGGCCGCGCTCGCGTACCTGGGCATGACCTATCCGCGCGCCGTGGCGTTCGCCGAGCTGCAGGAGATCGCCCAGCGCCAGGTCGCCGCCAGTGGTGATGTGCGTCTGGCCGCGCAAGCCGATCATCTCTACGGCGAGTTGTTCCAGCTGTTCGCATATCGCGCGGTGTGCGCCAGCCTGCGTGCGGGCGGTGCGCTCAATGAACCCGTCGAACCGCCGTGCGCGACGGCCCTGGCGCGCGCCGAAGCGCGCAGTGGCCGCCTCGTCGACAGTCGGCATGCGAGCTTGCGTCTCGACGCCGGCACTGCAGCGGTCGTGGCGATGCTCGATGGCACCCAGGAGCGCCAGGCGCTGGGCATCCTGCTGCGCCAGGCTGTCGGTGGTCAGCGGCATGCCGATCCCGCCGCCGTGCTGCGCAAGCTCGCACGACACGGCGCGCTGCGTTGAACACCGCTTGATGCCATCGCGCGTGCACCGCTGTCACAAGCCTTTCACCTGAGCCTGCTATAAAGCGGCGTTACGTCGGCGGCCCCCCGCCCGCCGGCACCTCCCGACCCACCGTTCCGGATAGCCGCTGCCCGTCATGTCAGACTTGTTGGACCCGCGCTCGATCCGGCGCCTGATCGCCGAGGTCGATGCCCTGGCGCAGGACGCGATCGATTTCGAACTGCATTTCGCCGCCGAGCTCGAGCGCGTCGACGCCGCATTCCTCGCCAGCGCGCGCAACCTGCTGCACTACCTCGCCGTACGTCGCCACGACATTCGCAAGTTGCAGGAGAACCTGTCGGCGCTTGGCCTGTCATCGTTGGGGCGCATGGAGGCGCATACCCTGGCAACCCTCAATGCCGTGCTCGCAGCATTGCATCACATGGTCGGCGAGGCGGCACCGCTGCCGCCGGAACGTGCGGCACCCGTCGACAGCGCGTCGGGGCCCGTTTTGCTCACGACCCACGCCAACGGGCTGCTCGGCGTGGCGCCACCACGCCGATCGAGCCGCATCATGGTGACCATGCCACGCGAGGCGGCGAGCGATGGCGAGCTCATGCGCGCTTTGCTGTTGGGCGGTATGACCATCATGCGCATCAACTGTGCGCACGACGGCCCCGACATCTGGCGCGCGATGGTCGACAACCTGCGTCGCTGTGAGGCCGAACTCGGTATGCACTGTCGCGTCCTTGCCGACCTTGCAGGGCCCAAGCTGCGTACCGGGGCGATCGGTGGTGGCGAACACGTGCTGAGGATCCGCCCACGGCGCGACACGCGCGGACGGGTCGTGCGCTGTGCACGTGTCGCGTTCGTGCCGGAGCACATGGCTGGTGCGCCCGTGCCCGGCAGCGACGTGACGCTCCCGGTCAGCAGCGCGTTGCTGACAGCGGCAGCGGCGGGCGACGAGATCGTGTTCCGCGATACCCGCGGGCGTCGGCGGCGATGTGCAGTGGTCGCCGTGGAAGGCGCCGTGTGCATCGCCGAATGCGACCGCACCTGTTATGTCGAAAGTGGGCAGGCGTTGCGTCTGCGCCGCCGCGGGACACGCTTGGCGACGGGATTCGTCGGCATGTTGCCGGAGCTGCCGGCGTCGCTGCAGCTGTGCGTTGGCGACCGCTTGCGCGTGACGCGGGAACCCACACCCGGGGCGCCGGCGACACGCGATGGCGACGGCAGGGCGTTGTCGGCCGCACGCGTGCCGTGCACGCTCGGTGCCATCGTCAGCCGCGTGAAAGCCGGCGAACGGGTGTGGTTCGACGACGGCGCGATCGGCGGTACCGTTGTCGATACCGCCGCCGACGAGTTCCTCGTCGAGATCACGCATGCAAAGCCGGGTGGCTCGAAGCTGCGCGCCGACAAAGGCATCAATCTTCCGGATACCACGTTCGATCTCGCCGCCCTCACCGACAAGGACTACCGCGACCTCGACGTCGTCGCACCACTCGTCGACATGGTCGGCCTGTCGTTCCTGCGCCGGCCCGAAGATATCGAGCTGCTCGAGGACCGTCTCACGGCGATCGGCGCTGCCCACCTCGGCATCGTGCTCAAGATCGAGAACCGACGCGCGTTCGAGCGCCTGCCGCGCATCCTGCTCACGGCGCTGCGCTCGCCGCCGGTCGGCGTCATGGTCGCGCGCGGCGATCTCGCCGTGGAGATGGGATTCGAACGCCTCGCCGAGGTACAGGAAGAGATCCTGTGGATGTGCGAGGCGGCCCATGTCCCCGTGATCTGGGCCACCCAGGTGCTTGAGGGGCTGGCGAAGACCGGCGCACCGTCGCGTGCCGAGGTGACCGACGCGGCAATGAGCAGTCGCGCCGAATGCGTGATGCTCAACAAGGGACCGTACATCGCCGAAGCAACGCGTTTTCTCGCCGGGGTGCTGGAGCGCATGGAACTGCACCAGTCGAAGAAGACGGCGACCCTGCGCCGCCTGTCGGTCTCGGCGATGACCTGACAGCGGTAGCGCTCGTGCGCAGCGGCCTGTGCTGCGGAGCTGTATGCTTTGGCGCATGGACGATCACCGATTCATGGTCCGCGCCCCCGCGCCGGCACAGCGATGATGCCGACGTCGCTACCCGCGATTCCGAACGAGCACGCGCTGGCCGTCATGCTGCTGACCCTTGTGGCGTTGGTACTGTTCACGCGCGAGCGCATCCCGCTCGAAACCGCGAGCCTGGCCGTGCTCGTGACGCTGGTCGTCGGCTTCGAGCTGTTCCCCTACACGACCGGCGGCGAGGTCCTGCACGCCGGTGACTTCCTGCTCGGCTTCGGTCACGAGGCGCTGGTCGCCGTGAGTGCGCTGATGGTCGCCGGGCATGGCCTGGTACGCACTGGGGCGCTCGAGCCGGTCGGCCGTCTGCTCGCGCGCGCCTGGGGCAGGGCACCGCGGCTGTCGTTTCTCGCCACCCTGCTGGTCGGCGCCGTGCTCAGTGCGTTCGTCAACAACGTGCCGATCGTGATACTGCTGTTGCCGATCCTGATCAGTGTGTCGATCCGCACCTCGACGCCGGCATCCGGCATGCTGATGCCCATGGGTTTCGCCACGCTGCTCGGCGGCATGGGCACGACGATCGGTACCTCGACCAATCTGCTCGTGGTCGGTGTCGCCGCCGAGCTCGGCATGCGCAAGCTGGCGATGTTCGATTTCGTGCTGCCGGTCAGCCTCGCCGGTGCGGTTGCTTTGCTGTACCTGTGGCTGATCGCCCCGCACCTGCTGCCGCAACGGCGCACCGAACTCGGCGACGCCTCGCCGCGTGTGTTCGCCGCGCAGTTGCTGATCGGTGACGACAGTCCTGTCGCCGAACTCACGCTGTCCGAGGTGATCGCCAAGGCCGGCGGTGAGATGCGTGTCTCGCGCATCCTGCGCGGTGAGCACACCTATGTGCAGCCGTTACCCGATGCCCGGCTACGTGCCGGAGACCGTCTCGTGCTCAACGACACCGCGGAGCACCTCAAGGAATACGAACGCGCCCTGGGGGTGCAGTTGTATGCCGGCGACGACCGCGTCGACGACGAACACCCGCTGCACGCCGATGATCAGCAACTGGCCGAGGTCGTGGTCACCCAGGGTTCGAGCCTGGTCGACAACAACCTTGCGCGGTCCCGCTTTGCCGACCGCTATCAGCTGCTCACGCTCGCGCTGCATCGTGTCGGCTGGCAGCGCCAGGCACTGCACGCCGGGGTCCACGACATCCGTCTGCGCGTCGGTGACGTGATCTTGATCCAGGGCGCGCGCGAACAGGTCGCGGCCCTCAAGCGTGACGGTGATGTACTGGTGCTGGACGCGACCGCCGACCTGCCGACCACGCGACGCGCACCGCTGGCGCTGGCGATCATGGCGGGCATCGTGATCAGCGCAGCGTTCGGTTGGCTGCCGATTGCGTACGGCGCGCTTGCGGGGGTGTTGCTGATGCTGCTGAGCGGCTGCCTGAACTGGCGTGACGCGGCGCGTGCGCTGAGTACCCAGGTGATCCTGATCGTCGTCGCCAGTCTGGCGCTGGGTTCGGCGCTGCTCAAGACCGGCGCGGCGGCCTACATCGCGCAGACATTCGTCGGCCTGACTGCCGGCGCTTCGGCCACGGCGATGGTCAGCGGCCTGATGCTGCTCATGGCGGTGCTGACCAACATCGTGTCGAACAATGCCGCTGCCCTGATCGGTACACCGATCGCGATCGGTATCGCCACCGAACTGAGCCTGCCTGCCGAACCCTTCGTACTCGCGGTGCTGTTCGGCGCCAACATGAGCTATGCGACACCGATCGCGTACAAGACCAACCTGCTGATCATGAATGCCGGCGGTTACCGCTTCAGCGATTTCGTCCGTGTCGGTGTGCCATTGACCTTGCTGATGTGGGTGGCGTTGTCGTGGCTGTTGCCGACCTTGTACGCGCTATGACGCATGGCAGCACCGCTGCGCTGCGGGTGTCGTCGCTGCGGCGACATCGCCGCGCGCCCCGGCTGCCGGGTAGAATGGCGCCACCCCCTGCTGGCGGACCCGATACCGCAGACGACTGATGGCTGATACAGAGAACGCTTACCTGACCACGCGCGAACTCGCCGCGCTGCTGCGCATCAAGGAGCGCAAGGTCTATGACCTCGCCGCTTCCGGGCAGATTCCCTGTTCACGTGCCATGGGCAAGCTGCTGTTTCCACGCAAGGCGATCGAGGCCTGGATCGCCGGTGAGAGCATCAATCCTGACGCGGTCACGCCGAAATCACGCCCGCCCGTGTTCCTTGGCAGTTATGAACCGCTGCTGGAATGGGCGTTGCGCGAGTCGGGATGTGGTCTGGCCACGTTGCTCGACGGCAGTCTCGATGGCTTGCGGCGGTTCGTTGCCAACGAAGGTGTCGCGGCGGGCCTGCACGTCTACGATGCGGCCGACGACAGCTGGAACGTACGCGCGGTTGGCGAAGCCCTGCGTGATGCGCCCGTGGTGCTCATCGAATTTGCCTGGCGTGAACGTGGGCTGATCGTGGCGCCGGGAAAGGCGCGCGCATTTCCCGATGCCGCGGCCCTGCGCGGACACCGCGTGGTCCCACGCCAGGCCGGTGCCGGCTCGCAGGTGCTGCTCGAACAGCTGATCGCGAAGTCCGCTGTCGGGCGCGACGAGGTGGACTGGGCGGCGACAGCGCGTACCGAGTCGGATGCCGCGTTGGCCGTGCTCGAAGGCAAGGCCGAAGCCGCGCTGGGGCTGCGCGCGATGGCCGAGCAGCTGCGCCTCGGTTTCGTCCCGCTG
>JAGRHA010000060.1 GCA_020445205.1 Gammaproteobacteria bacterium | reverse complement strand
CTCGCCGAGGTGGCCGTCGACGCCGACGGGCAGGCGCCGATAGTGAAGGTGCAGGCGACGACGGCGGTGCTGCAGGACGGCGCCGACATCAGCGCCTGGCAACAGGGTGCCGACGGTCAGCGGCAGGAGCTCGCGCTGGAATCGAGCGGCGACGGCGCGTTGACGGCCACGCTCAACGACGCCCAATCGCCCGTGTACGTGCGCGTGAGCGGCACGACGCGTCTGGGCAATCTGTTGGAACGCACCTATGGCCCGATCGCGTTGCCGGGTGCGCCGGTACCGGCTGCGCCTGTGACGGCACCGGAAGTGAGTGCACCGGCCGCGAACGAAGCGCCACCCACCGTGGCCGAACCGCCTGCCGCCGCGGCGCCCGAGCCGGAGCCGGCCCCCGCGCCGAGCGTGCCGGAGCCGCAGGTCGAAGAGGCGTCGTCGGATTGGGTGTTGCCTGCGGCGATGTTCGGTGGATTCAACCTGCTGCTGTTGATCGGCGGCGCGGTATGGTTCTTTCTGCGTCGTCGGCGCGCCGGCGCGAGTGACGACCTCGATCTGGACCTCGACCTGG
Organism: Gammaproteobacteria bacterium; assembly: GCA_020445205.1. GTDB lineage: Bacteria > Pseudomonadota > Gammaproteobacteria > Chromatiales > Chromatiaceae > Thiosocius. The sequence continues at coordinate 4,186 of JAGRHA010000060.1, read as the reverse complement.
ATGTCGCGGAAGACACGACGCCAGCGAGCGAAGCGGGGGCCAAACAGGATCAGTCGCAGGAGGATGCGGCATGAGCCAGACCACGCTCATGATGGCCGCCGGCCTCGGCATCGAGATCCTGCTGCTGCTGGTGGTGTTGCTTGCCGTTTCGTTCTTCCGCGCGCGTGCGCGTGAACGCCGTGACCTCAAGGCCATCAAGGCGTTGGTCGCACGTGCGAAGAAGAGTAAACCCGAGCGCGAGAAGCTGCTTGCACAGTTTCTGCAGCAGAACATGGGGCTCGATGGCGATGCGCTCGAGAAGGCCAAAGTGGCGATGCTGCGTGCAGAGATGTCACTCGTGCAGCGTTTCGCCAGCGTGTATCACCAACGTGAGGCATCGGCCGCGGCACGATTTGATGACGACGTGTTTGCGCTGACGTCGCCGTATCACGCACTGAGCGGCAGTGCCGAGCATGTCGAAGTGCCGCCACCGGGGCACTGCGAACACGAAGAGATCGAATTGCTGCGTACCGAGAATCAGCGACTGTCGGACGAATTACGGACGACGATCGAGACGATGAGTCGCATGCTCAGTGAGTACTCGACCATGTTCTCCGGTGAAGCGGGCGGGGCGGCAGCGCCGATCGCCGCCACCGCGGCCGTAGCGAATGATGTCGCTGGCGAGTCGGCCCGCGTGGAGGATGAGCCGCTATCGGCAATGGAAGACGACGTATCGATCGATGTCGGCGTGCTCGAACCCGACGCGCCGTCGGACGAGGTGGCGACCTCGGCAGAGACCGCACCGTCGGACGACGAGATTGACGCCTTGCTCGCGGGCGAGGGCGACGACGTCGTGGTCGCCTCCGAGGTGGATGTCGACGATGAAGTGGAGGCAGTGCTGCGGGCTGCAGAACAGCAAGAGGCGTTGGCGCGTGGTACGGGCGACGCGGTGCCGACCGCTAGCGCGATGTCCGATGACGAGGACGCCGGCGACGACGGGCTTTTCGAAGAAGGGCCATCCGAGGTCCTGGGCTTCGACGATGCGGAGCTCGAGGTCGAGTCCGATGCGACCGACATAGACGACCTGTTCGACAGTGCCGCAGCCACGGCAGCCGACGATCAGGTCGATGACATTGACGAGCTGATCGAAGCGGCAGCGTCAACGGAGGCAGCGCCGGGTCGTAATGCGCAGTCCGGTGGGTGAAGCGCGTCGCAGACGCCTGTCGTTACGCGGCCAAAAAAAAGCCCGGCAAATGCCGGGCTTTTTCGTCACTGACGGTTGCGGCTACTTGCGTGCCGACGGACCGTTGTACTCGATGCCGTTGCTCATGTGCGTGAGGAAATACTCGAGATTGCGGTATTCCTCGCTCTGCGGCTTGAGCTTCTTCGCACGCACCTGCTCGTTGCAGCCACCGAAGCGGCGATGCAAGGTGCCGAGTTCGCCCCACTTGGCGCGGTAGACGGGCCAACCCGAGGCCTGACCAATGGCCGGGCTCAGCAGTTCGCTGCGGATATGCATGCCCGCGCTCTCCATGTGGCAGTGCGCACAGGAGAAGTTGAGCTGTCCGCGGCGGGTGAAGTAGTACGATTTACCATCGTTGTACGCCTTCAGGGCGCCCGCGTCGTCCGGAACTTCGACATTGATCTTCTGGCCGCGCGACTGGTAGGCCATGTAAGCGGCGAGATCGGCGATCTTGCCCTTGTTGTAGCCCATCGGCTTCTCACCGTTCGATTCCAGGCACTCGTTGATCGCCAGCTCCATGGTCACGACCATCTTGCGCTTGGCATCCCAGTACGGGAAGTTCTGACGCTGTGCGGGGTCGTCGCTGAAGCAGGTCGCGAAGCTCTTACCATTCGCGAACGGCTTGTTCCAGATCGATTCGCCCGCGTCGATCATCGGCTCGTACGGCGGGAACTCCTCGATCGCCAGCCAGTTGTCACGCGCAACGGCGTCGAGCGCATAGGAGCCGTTGCCAAACTCGTTGATTGCGATGCCAGGGAAGCGTTTCTGGAAATAATCACGATAGACCTTCAGATCTTCTGCCGGCGAAGTGTCCGTCGCTTTCTTGTCTGCCATGGCAGCCGATGCGGCGAGTGCGCATACGGCAACCAAGGTCAGGATATTGAGTTTCATAGGTATTATCTCCTCCCGATGGGTGTTCTCGTCGGGTCCCCGGTGGCGGGGACCCTACCAGTTGACGCGGTTCAGCCGATTTTGGCCGAGGCCGAGTCGCTGCCACCCTGGTTGTCTTTCCACGCGATCGTCACTTCGTCACCTTTGCCTGCGCCCTTGAAATCGAACGACAGGTAGGGGTTCTTCGAAATACCGCCGCTCCAGTCGGCGGACATGACGGTCTTACCGCCAACGGTTGCCGTCACTTCGTTGATGAAGTGCGCGGGTACCAGTTTGCCGGTCTTGCTGTCTTTGCGCAGGCCAGTCTCCATCGGGTGCGTCATCAGGCATTTGACCTGGACGACGTCGTCTTTGAGCTTGGCGCGGATCTTGATGCTGTTAGCCATGGATTGTTACCTCGAATGCTTGCAGGGGTGCGGTTGGTCGTGATCGCTGCGATCAGCCGCCGCAACCGCCGATGGTGACCTTGACGCTTTTGCGGGCCGAGTGGAGTTGGCCACCCGACTTGACGACGGCGATGACGTCGCTGGTCTTGCCCATCTTGATTCGTGTCGACACTTCCGGCAGCGCGCCTTCACCCAGCATGAAGGTGGCGACCAGCGGCGTGTTGTTGCCTTCGGCCAACAGTGCGATCGACTCGACGCCCGCCATGTCGGTCGAGATCGAAACCGGTACCACAGCGCCGTTCTCGGCGATGTCCGGAGCCTTGATCTTGATCGATGCGGAAGCGCTGTTCGACGCGGTTCCCATCACGGCGTTCAGTGCATCGTCGACGCTCTTGGCCTGGAAGGCTTTTTCGTTCCATGCAGCGACGACGGCCTGCGGGGTGAGCAGACCGGCACCAACGGCAACGCCAACAGTACCTACGGCCATGGAGCCCTTGAGAAAGACTCGGCGTTTGGTGTTCATGGTCATCAACATTCTCCTAACTTTCAGAAATGCGTGATTGGTTCGCGGCTCAGAGCGTGTAGAGGTAGTCGACGATGGCGTCGATCTCGGCCTCGCTCAGCGCCTGATACTTGCCGAATGCCGGCATGCGGGTGCCCGGATTGTTGTCCATGGCATTCCAGACCTGGGCGCGCAGCTTGGCGCGGTCCGGGAAACGTGCCTTCATCGCGATAAGCGGTGGGCCGATATCACCAGGGCTGGCACCGTCGTCCATCATGTGGCAAGCGAGGCAGTTACCCTTCTTGCGGTCGTATGCGACTTCTTTGCCCATCTTGATAGATGCATCGTCTGCAGCGCCTGCCACGCTGGGTGCCATGCTGGCGCCGGTGAACAGAGCGGCCAGGGACAAAGCCGTTGTCGCGAGTTTCGCGGTTTTCCGCATCGCTTATCCTCCTATCACTATCACGAGTTGTGTGTACGTTCCGGCTTGGGGTTTTATTTGTGTGCCAGCCGCTCGTCGCGTGTCCGCGACGCAGGCAGCAGTCGTCGAGAGCCGGTCGATTTTATTAACCCCAATCAGGGTCAAGCCGGTAGCATATAGCATCCAAGGGCTTTCGCAAGTCCCTGCCACAGCTAATTTTTCATTAAAAAAAACTGATGGAATAAACTACGGTCTGGCGCTTCTTTTATTATCTTCATCGTCGAGTTCCAGCTTCAATTCGGCACGCCGTGATTCGTAGCGCGACGCATCGTAGAAGCTCACCTCGGGCTGTTTGAGCGCAATGTCGAGCTGCAGCACGGCGGCCTCGACATCCCCAATAAGATAGTAGTATTCCGCGAGGTAGGCATGGCCTTCACTGCGCCTGCCCTGGTCGCCCGCTGCCCTGGACAATAATTCGTAAACGCGTGGGTCGTCATCGCGGAAGGCACGGTACGCCGTGAGCTGCTCGTCAGCGACGCCGGGCTTGCCGGCGGCGAGTGCCGCTTCGGCGAACGCGATATTCAGCGCGTAGCTGCTCGGAAATTTGGCGACCGCTTTCTGCAGGCGCTCGAGCGCTGCGGCCTCCTTGCCCTGGTCCATATCGGCCTGCGCCCGCGAGACGATGAATTCGACGCTGTCGGGGTGGGTCTTGAGCAGCTCGCTGAGCATCTCGGCCGCGGCCTGCGGCTGTTTCGCGCGCAGCT
>JAGRHA010000440.1 GCA_020445205.1 Gammaproteobacteria bacterium | reverse complement strand
TTGAGCCATCTGCATGTCGACCACAGTGCAGATCTGCCGGCCCTGGTCGAGGCATCGTATTTCAGCGACCGTGCGGCGGACCTCCCAGTATTCGGTCCTACGGGCAATTCCCGGATGCCCGATACCGGCACATTCGTACGCGCGTTATTCGATGGACACGAGGGGGCTTATCGTTATCTGGGCGACTATCTCGATGGCAGCGCAGCCTATCGCGTGTTGCCGATCGATGTTGAAGCAAGTGGCCGCACACAACATACCGCGTGGCAACGTGACGGCGTGACAGCGACTGCGGTACCGGTTCACCACGGCCCCATACCCGCACTCGCATGGCGGGTCACGGTGGAAGATCGCATCATGGTGTTCAGCGGCGACATGAACGGCGACAACGGGACGCTCGCCGGGCTGGCCATGGGCGCTGACCTGTTGGTAGCACACCATGCCATTCCCGAAGATGCCGTTGGCGCGGCGCGCAATCTGCACATGCCACCGTCCGTGATCGGCGAAATCGCCGCCCGCGCCGGGGTTAAGCAAGTGGTGATGTCGCATCGCATGCGACGAACACTGGGGCGTGAGGCCGAATCGTCGCAGATCGTACGCAGGACCTATTCGGGTGCGCTGGCATTCGCGGACGACGGCCAGTGCTTCGACCCATGACGGCGTGCGGCCCGACAGCCGTCGTGACCGCGCTTTGATACCGCGGGAGGCCTCGATGCCAGCGGGGCGTCGATTCGTACGATAGGAATGGCGACGGGTGGGTGCAGCCGTCTACAGGCGTCGATGCGCGATGCGTTCCAGACCTTGCCTACGCGGCATGAACGGCCCCGGACAGCGATGTGCGGCCCGGGGTGAACACTGCTGGTGGCTCGCCGCCTTCAGCGCAACGCCCTGCGCATGTGCACGACGGTGAATCCGCCAGCCGCGATCGGCATGTCGATCTCGGCTATCCGCGAGAACCCCAGCGCGGTATAGAAATCGATGGCGTTCAGACTCGCAAGACAATCCAGGCGGTGAAACCCTTCGGAAGTCGCCTGCGCCATGCAGGCGCACATCAGCGCGCGCCCGACGCCGCGCCTGACCCAATCCGGATGCGTCGCGAAATGCCGAACGTGTCCGACGCCGCCATGTGACGCCCACGTGCCTGGGGGCTCATGGCTCCAGCCGCCGCAGCCGGCAACGTCCATGCCGTCGCTTTCTGCGACGAAGAAGCGTCCAGAATCCAGCAACACCGGCTGCGCCAAGATCATGGACGGCAAAGCGCGTTCGAGTACGTGCTGTGCGTAGCCGTCACGCATGAGGACGGGATACGCGGTACCCAGTAGCGCTGAAACGCGTTCCGCGTCACCTGGGGATGCGGCTCTGATGCTGAAGGGTGCCAAACTGCTTCAAGTGTTGCCGTAATGCGCTTGCGGCCAGTGTCGCGCGCGGGTCGTGATCATCGCAAGGACCTCCACGCTCTTGCAGGACAAGCGCATAGCCGGCGGTAGCGGCAGACGCTCAAGCGTCGGCAAGATGATCTACATCACGGTATTGGCGATTGTGAGTTCGAGGCACGTAGCCGGCGGGTTTCGCTGCGTGAATCTTCTGGTGTGACAAGAAATTATCGTATTTCTAATGAAATAGAAAACATACTTGATAAAATCAATGAAGTGTCTTGCGCCAAACACGTGCTGAATAGTCTGACACTTATTGGGGTTATTACGGATTTACGCGTGCAGTGCGTGCCGCCCATCCTCGGCGCACGTCATTGCTGACCGAACAGGGGAGGCGCGATGGAACGCCGAGCTCACTCGATCAATCCCTTTGCGGGATTCCGATCCAGCATGCAGCACCACCTGGCTGCGCAAGACCTCGATGAGCGCACCGAATGCGTGGCGATCAGGTTCATGAATCGCGACGTCGATGTGGTGAAGTGCCTGTCGACATGCGTGTGTGACAAGCGCCAGAGCTGCGACGGTATGCAGATCTGTCGATGTCCGATTCAACGCCGGCGATGCGGTCTCGCCTGAGCCGGCATTCGCTGTCTGGACATTGGCGCTCGAGGTGACGGTCGAATGTCGCGTCATGCGACATTCACTGTGCGACCCATTGCCGCGGCAGGGCAATCCCGTCGTCAACTGTGTCCCATTCCGGACAGATCAGAAGCGATAACCGAACTTCAGCTTTGCCAGTAGCGCCGGATCTGCGTTGTCCGGGAATGCATCGCCCGGCAGAAAGGCACCAAGCAGCAGGCTCACTTTGGTCTTTTTGTTGGGCCTGTGAGCCAGTACGAAGTCGATCTCGTGCCCCAGCGCCTTGTGTTCGCCATCCGGGTCGATCTCGAGATCCGTGTCGAACAGATCGTCGTCGGCATCGACCTGGCGGTAACGGAACAGGTTCAGTTCGATCGACGTGTCGTCCGCGGGTCTAATGCCGAATCCGAGATGGGCGATCCACAGGTTGCTCAGCTCGAGATCGGACACTTCGCCGTAGTACTGGAAACTCGTAATCCCGAACGTCCGGCTTTCGTTGTCCTGCAGGTCCGTCTGGCGAAAGTTGCCATCGACGCCGTCACGAAGATGATCGTCACCGCTGCCGTAGGCCAGCGCTGCCGTCACGAATGGCTTCCAGGGTGCATCGAGACGCCAGGCCATGCCGGTGTCGACGCCATAGGCGCGCAAGCGCCGCCGGCGACTTTCACCACGCACAGCCGCGGCATTCAGCCAATAGCGCAGATCGGATCCCATTTCGCCAATGCGCTGGATACCGACGAACAGGGGATCTTCGTGTCGTCTCGAGTCGAGATCCTTCTTCTTGATCAGGAACAGAGTCGCCTGGTCGCGTTTGTCGGCATAGTAACCGGCCGTCAGGATGTAGAACTCCTTCTTCTCATCGGTATCCTCGTGCGCGAAGTCGTCGGCGAAAGCCTTTTCGCGCGCCGCGGAGGCGCTCGCGAACCAGGTGTCACGCTGCCAAAGTAGTCGGATGGCATCGATTTTCTCGTCGTACCACCACGAGCGACTGTCTTCGAAGGACTGCCTGCCGATACGCAGCGAATAGTCGCCGGCGAATCGGGTCAGGTCGACGTAGGCCTGCTCGACCCGTACGTGTGCTTCTGATTTGTCGTCGTTCGCACCGCCTTTGCTCAGAAAGGCGCGACCGTCGAGCTGCAACTCGGCGAAGGCACGCAGACCATCGTCGCCGGTATAGGAAAGGACGGCCCGCAGCTCCGGCTCGACCAATAGCAGATGGTCATCTTGTTTGCCGTCCAGATCATAGTTGTCCATGTACTCGATACTGCTGACGATATCTGAGCCGAACAGCAATCTGTCGCTGATGCGGTGATCGGCGGTCGGTGGCTTGTTGAAATCGATTTCCGGCTCGGCAGCGTAGGCGCCACCGACAACGACCAGCAGCGCCGTGACAAGTGAGGCCGAAGCGGCGGCCAAGTTCATTTTCATGGTGTTATTTCCCGGCAAGGATCAATCTGGAATCGGGACTGTTCAGTTGCGCTATCTGCTGCTCGCAATACGCAAGGATGTCGTTTGAAAAAACTCTGCGTTCGGCGAAGCCGGTGCTGATATGGAACAAACGAACGAGACTCAGCACCCGATAGCGTTCAAGCGCTGACATGAATCCCGGGTCGCAACCGTGTTTCATGTAACCGCGCGTGAAGGCGTCGATCACGTGCCGTCGTGCATGTGGGTTGCCAGCGTTTCTCAGGTCGGATTCTTCGATGTGGGCGATGAAGTTGCCAACGTCGAGTGCGGGATCGGCGTTACAGAACAGGTCGAGATCGAGCACGTACACCCGCTCAGCATCGACGATCAGCTGTGCCGGATAGAAATCGCGATGTGCGTTGCATCGTGGGCGGTTACGCAATGACTCGCAGCATGCGCGGCTCGCATCCCACACGGCTTGAATGCGCAAGCGCAGATGCGGCATCTCGCGCTGCGCCGCCGCGAGGCGCTGATCAATGATCGACAACTCATCGTCCGCGCCGTGTGTGCGCCGTGTGGGGAGATCGAGCCCATGCAATCGACGCAGCGCCTCGCCGATGCGCAGCGCATTCGCCGCTGCGTCGTCACTCGCGAGTGCCGACCAGCCATCGGTGCCGGCAATCTCTTCCTGCAGCCACATGTCGAGGTCGGGAACACTGGCCAGCGGCCGCGGTACGCGCAACGGCAGATGCCGATCGTCGGCCGTAACGATCTCATGGATGGCTTGGGTCGTTGCAAAGGTGCGTTGATCGGCGCCTTTGGCGCGCAGCTTGCCGATCAGCCCGAAGGCGCGATGATCAGCGTCGTGCAGCGTGTAGCGAATCAGGGCACGGCGTCCCGGTTTGTGACGGATGAGCATTCCCTGCACGATACGGCCCTGGGCTTTGACGTCAGCGGGAATCGCGTCAGCGAGCAGGGTGTCATAGGTCGATTCAGTGAGCGCACGCTGGATCTGCAACATGAGGCGCTCGCCAAGATCCGTGCCGGCAGTTGCGGTCTCCGAGGTTGACCGCCGAGAAATCTCTACGCGCTCCGCGAGGCGCACCGCTATACGCGCCAACCATTGCTGCATGAGTTCTGGCCAACCCGGCATCCAGTCGCGGAAGGGCCTGTGCGCCAGTTGGAACATGCCGTACGCAATCTGAGCTGCCAGCCGACCACTGTCGATGGGCAACGCGCGTGCATAGCCGGCCAGAAAGGCTTCGCTCGCCGCGGCCGCTTGCTGTGCGGAAAGCCGGCCACGCAAGACGTCGAATTCGAGGTGGGCGATAAACAGGCCAAGATCGGCTTCGGGCGAAGCGACGCCGAGTTCGTCGTAGTCTAGAAGGCGCATGCCGCCTTCCGTGATCAACACCTGGTTGCTGTAGAAGTCACCATGGCTTAGCACCTCCCGGCAACCATCAACAGACAGGCGCCGATGCACGGTGGATGCGATCCGCTCAACAGTGGATTCGAGGTGAGGCGCAATTTCGACAATGCCACGGGCGATAAGGTGCAAGCGTCCAGGGATGCTTTCTTCGGTCCGCGCAAGACCGGCATCCGGAACGGGGTGGGCGTGCAGGCTTGCGAGTAGTTCACCCGTCGCGCCGAACCGGCCATGGCTTATGTCTGGCGCGCCTCGAGCAGCGACCGTCGCCAGCGTGTCGCCGTCGATCCAGTCCAGCCGTATGCCGCAGCGTTGTTCGTCGATGCCGGCGAGTTTGGGAAACATCGGCAAGGCGTCGGCGGTTCGAGCGAGCTCACACGCTCTAGTGAAGGCCGCTTTTTTGTAGATCTTCAGCACCTGTTTCCGGCCATGCGGGCCGGTCAGGGTGCCGACGTAGCGTCGTTCGGGTTTGTAGGCGAGAAGGTTTGGTTGGCTGTCCGCAGAATAGCGTTTGAGGCCACGCAAGATCGGGTCATTGGGCAGGACCCAACCCAGCAACAACCGGCTGCGATCGACGATACGATCGAGACCGAGGAACCCTTGCGCGCTGCCACGGGACAGAGCTTTATCCAGTTTCACTGCATTCTTGCGGCTGAAAGCCTTGGCAGTGAACAGAAACGATTCGCCGTCTGCATGTCCCTCGAATACGACGAGGCAGCTCGCATCGGGCTTGAAGCGGATATATCGTGGCGACAGTACGAGATTCCGCACGTCCACGGCACTGGCTTCGCGGATCCATTGGGCAATTGCTGCCGGCGAGAACAGCGCTGCGATCCCCGGCATCGTTGCCTGATGTGCGCGAACAAGGGCTTCGGTACTATCCCGCACGATGCCTTACCTCATCGGTTGAATGGATCCGCTGCAGCGCCGCGTAGGCTCCCTGCTTGCGCAGCAGGTCAGTGTGCTTTCCGTCCTCTACGATCCGCCCTTGCTGTACGACGAGAATGCGGTCTGCACCGCGCGCGGCACCGATGCGATGAGTGATGTGCAATGTCGTCTTGTTTTGCGCCAGCCGGTTGAGGGCCTGCAGTACGAGGCGTTCGTTTTCCGGATCCAGACCGGTGGTCGGTTCGTCGAGAATCAGGATCGGTGCGTCGCGCAGGGCGGCACGTGCGATGGCGATTCGTTGGCGTTGTCCGTTGGACAGCGTCGCGCCGCGCTCGCCGACCGGCGTGTCGTAGCCTTGCGGCAGTGACGCGATGAAGTCGTGCGCGTTGGCCAGCCGTGCGGCCGCTTCGATGGCGTCAGGGCCGGCGCCTTCGACGCCCAACGCAATGTTGTCGCGGATGCTGGCGGCAAACAGCACGGTATCTTGCAATACGGTGCCAATGCATCCTCTCAGCGAGTCGAGTTTGAGATCGCGCACATCCACGCCATCGAGCGAGACGGATCCTTGATCCGGGTCGTAGAGCCGCAAGGTCAGCGCAGCGAGGGTCGACTTGCCGCTGCCAGAGGGTCCGACGATCGCGATATGGGTGCCGGCAGGGATATCGAACGTGATGTCGTGCAGCACCGGGTTGCCGTGCTCATAAGCGAAGCTGACCGTGTTGAAACGAAGATGGCCCTGTACCTGATCGAGTGCCTGGGCACCTGTTCGCTCGATGACCTCCGAGCGCGTCTCGAAAAGCTCCATGATCCGGTCCGCGGCCGCGGATGCCTTCGCGATCCTCGCCCCATACTTGGCGAAGTCGCGTAGCGGTCTGAACGCACCTTTGAGGTAGAACAGGAACACGAGCAGCTCGCCGGGCGAGAGTTCACCGGCCGTGACGCGACGTGCGCCAAACCAAAGCACGGCGGCCGTCGCTGCCGCAATGAGGACGTCCACGCTGCGTTCCAGCCCGGCCGAAAGACGGCGTACACGGACACCTTCGGCGAGATTGGCGTTGTTTTGCGCCGCGAAAGCCCCTTGAAAGCGCTGGCCAAGCGCCATGGACTGGACCGTCTTGATCGCCGATATCGATTCTGCAGCGGTGGAGGCGAGCGCACCTTCGTGTCGCCTCGTGCGGTGGGCGGCCGTACGGATGCGGTGCCCGCGGCGCAGAGTCGCCAGCGCGAGCAATGGCACGCAGATGAACGCGATCGCAGCGAGTTGGACGTCGAGCAGAAACATCACCACGAACATACCGATTAGAACGAGCAGACTGCCGGCCAGCGGCAGGGCTGCGGTGACGGCGACTTCCTGAACCATGCCGAC
>JAGRHA010000439.1 GCA_020445205.1 Gammaproteobacteria bacterium | reverse complement strand
CTCGTCGATCTGTCCGACGACCCGCGCGGTCTGCGCGCCGATGCGCTCGCAAAACGCGTCGCCAGCGTGGTCGACCGCGAGCGCCTCGTGGTGTGCGGAAAACCACGACAGGCCCTGGCGGAGGTCGCGGCGCGCTGCGGTGGCGATGACGTCGTCGTCGTGTTTGGTTCATTCCTCACCGTGTCGGCCGCCATGGCCTGGCTGGAGCAACCGTCGCCGAGCTAAGGCGCGCCTGTGCCGCGCAGCGGCAAATGTTATTCACCTGCACACTGCGATGTAACGCAGATCCGGCTTCGATCGCGACACCGATCGGCAAGGTCAGAGGTTATAATCGCGGCTTTGAACGCGGGCGACCAAAGATGGACGACGGGCTGAAAAAGCGGCTGATCGGCGCAGCGGTACTGGCCTCCCTGGCCGTGATCTTCGTGCCGATGCTGTTCGAGGAGCCGCCGGCCGACCCGCCACCCTTACCGCCGTTGCCCAGCAAGCCGCCTGCCAGCGATTTCGCGTCCGAGATGCTGCGCGAAGAGATTCCCGCGATCACCCCATTGGTGCCGCCGGCCAGCAGTGCCGAGACCGAAACGGCAGTACCCGAGCCGCCGCCGGTCAGCGAGAAACCGCGCACGGGGCTGAGCGCCTGGGTCGTGCAGGCGGCGAGCCTGTCGAATGAAGAGGCGGCCACGGCGCTGGTGACCAAGCTACGCGACGCGGGTCTGCCCACACCGCCACCCGAACTGGTCGATATTCGCGGCAAACGCTGGTATCGCGTAAAGGTCGGCCCCGTCATCGACCGCGCCAAGGCCGATGCCATGGTGGATCAGGTCAGCGAGATCGCCGGCACCAAGGCGCAGGTGCGACAGTACCCATGATGCCGGCTTTCCCCACAGTCGACCGGGTCCGGACGCCGCGGCTTTTGCTAAGATGCGCGCGCCTGGCGCTCGGTGCCTGAGACATGGCCTGGCTCGATATCGTCATCGTCGCGGTGATCCTGGTTTCGGCACTGATCAGCCTCGCACGTGGGTTCGTCCGCGAAGCATTTTCGCTGGCCATCTGGGTGCTGGCGTTCTGGGTGAGCTGGAGTTTCTTCCGCGACCTCGAAGTGCCGCTGCGGGATTGGATAGGCTCGCCGACAGCGCGGCTCGGCATCGCGTTTGCGCTGCTGATGATCGTCACGCTGACGGTCGGCGGCCTGATCAATTTCCTGATCATCCAGCTGGTCGAGCGCACGGGGATGTCGGGGACCGACCGCCTGGTCGGCATGGTGTTCGGTGCGGCGCGCGGCGTACTGCTGGTCGCCGTGCTCGTGTTGCTCGCGGGGCTGACCCCGCTGCCCGGGGAGGGCTGGTGGCTGGAGTCCACGATGGTGGGCTACTTCGAGGAAATGGCGCTTTGGTTACGCGACCTGTTGCCGCCAGAAATGGCAGATCGTTTTCGCTACACGGCCTGATTTGAGCGGGCATCCTGGGGTATAGCATGTGTGGAGTCGTCGGAATCGTCGGGACATCAGCGGTCAACCAATCGCTGTACGACGCCTTGCTGGTATTGCAGCATCGTGGCCAGGATGCCGCAGGGATCATGACGTGCGACAACGGTCGTCTGCATCTGCGCAAGGACAACGGCCTGGCGCGCGATGTGTTCGACAACCAGCACATGATCAACCTGCCCGGCAATATGGGCATCGCGCACGTGCGCTATCCCACGGCGGGTTGTTCGTCGTCGGCCGAGGCGCAGCCGTTCTACGTCAACTCCCCCTACGGCATCTGCCTCGCGCACAACGGCAACCTGACCAATGCCGGGGATCTCAAGCGCGAACTGTTCCGTGAGGACCGTCGGCACATCAATACCGACTCGGATTCCGAGATCCTGCTCAACGTGTTCGCGCACGAACTCGGTGCCGAGACCAACAAGCTTTCGTTCGACGAAAACGACGTTTTTCGCGCGGTGTCCGGTGTGCACCGGCGCTGCGTGGGTGGCTACGCGGCCGTGGCGATGATCCCGGGTTACGGCATTGTCGCGTTCCGCGATCCCAATGGCATCCGGCCGCTGGTGTTCGGCGTGCGTGACGGCGAGCGTGGTCCGGAGATGATGGTGGCGTCGGAAAGCGTGGCACTCGATACACTGGACTTCGAACGCGTGCGCGACGTGGAACCGGGCGAAGCGGTGCTGTTCACCGAGGATGGTAAGCTGTACACGCGCCAGTGCGCCGAGCAATGGCAGCACAGCCCGTGCATCTTCGAGTTCGTGTACTTCGCTCGCCCCGACTCGATCATCGACGACATCTTCGTGCACAAGGCGCGCCTGCGCATGGGCAAGAAGCTCGCACGTAAGACGGAGCGTGTGCTCGGCAAGGACAAGATCGACGTCGTCATCCCGATCCCCGACACCAGCCGCACCTCGGCGATGAGCCTCGCGCACGAACTCAACGTGCGTTTCACCGAAGGCTTCATCAAGAACCGCTATATCGGCCGTACCTTCATCATGCCGGGGCAGACCGCGCGCAAGAAATCCGTGCGCCAGAAGCTCAACCCGATCGATGTCGAGTTCAAGGGCAAGAACGTGCTGCTGGTCGACGACTCGATCGTGCGCGGCACGACCTCGCGCCAGATCGTGCAGATGGCGCGTGATGCGGGTGCCAAGAAGGTGTACTTCGCATCGGCGGCGCCGCCCGTGCGCTATCCCAACGTCTACGGAATCGACATGCCGGCGGCGTCGGAACTCGTCGCTCACGGGCGCACCGAGGAAGAGGTCTGCGCATGGATCGGTGCCGACGGCCTCGTCTACCAGGATCTCGAGGATCTCATCGACGCCGTGGGCAAGAAGGGCAAGACCCACGTCCACCGTTTCGATACCTCGGTGTTCAACGGCGAGTACGTGACCGGTGACATCACACCCGAGTACCTGCAGCGTCTCGAGGCCGATCGCAGCGACGAGGCCAAGGCGTCACGGGTGGCGAACGGTCCCGTCACGGCGATCGGTCTGCACAACGATCGTTGAGGGACGCGGACGGCGCCGGTTGACGGCCGGCACGCCGCGGACTAGTCTCAATTCAAGCGCTGATTTGGCTCAGATTGCGGGCGCTATATAAATACCGCTAAAGCGAGGTGAAACCTGCTTTGGTCGGTGCGGCCAAGCGGGTTTTTTCGTTTTTGCGCGATTGTCGGATCGCCGCGGTGGATCGGAGACGGGGACGTGACAGAGCAAGATCAGGAATGGGCACTCGAGACGCTGGCGGTGCGCACCGGGCACCGACGTACGGCCGAACAGGAACACAGCGAGCCGATCTTCGCCACGTCGAGCTTCGTGTTCGCGAGCGCGGCGGAAGCGGCGGCGCGATTCTCCGGTGAGAGCGCGGGCAACATCTATTCGCGCTTCACCAACCCGACGGTGCGCGCGTTCGAGGAGCGTCTCGCGGCGATGGAGGGCGGCGAGTGTTGCGTGGCCACCGCCTCGGGCATGTCGGCGATCCTGTCGACCTGCATGGGGCTGCTGCAGCAGGGCGACCACATCGTGAGTTCGCGCAGCGTGTTCGGCAGCACCACGATGCTGTTCAACAAGTACCTGCAGCGCTTCGGCATCACCACCGATTACGCCGCGCTGGCCGACGTCGACGACTGGCGCCGCAAGATCCGGCCGAACACGCGCATGCTGTTTCTCGAAACGCCGTCGAACCCGTTGACCGAACTCGGCGACATCCGCGCGCTGGCCGATCTCGCGCACGCACACGACTGCGTGCTCGTGGTCGACAACTGCTTTTGTTCGCCGGCGTTGCAGCGCCCGCTCGACCTCGGTGCCGATATCGTCGTGCACTCGGCGACCAAGTATCTCGATGGCCAGGGCAGGGCCGTGGGCGGCGCCGTGGTCGGTGACCGCAAGCGCGTTGGCGAAGACGTGTTCGGTGTGCTGCGCACCGCGGGCCCGACCATGAGTCCGTTCGCCGCGTGGGTGTTTCTCAAGGGTCTCGAGACCTTGTCGCTGCGCATGCAGGCGCATTCGGCCAATGCTGCACGGCTCGCCGACTGGCTCAGCACGCAGGCCGGCGTCGCGCGGGTCCACTATCCGGGGCTGGATAGCCACCCGCAGCATGCGCTGGCGCAGGTGCAGCAGACGCTGCCGGGCGGTGTGGTGTCGTTCGAACTCGACGGTGGCCGAGAGGCGGCGTGGCGACTCATCGACGCCACGCGCATGCTGTCGATCACCGCCAACCTCGGCGACGCCAAGACGACCATCACGCATCCCGCGACCACGACACACGGGCGGCTCACACCCGAGCAGCGTGCCGAGTCGGGTATCAGCGAAGGCCTGGTCCGCGTCGCAGCGGGGCTGGAGGCGTTCGACGACATCCGCAACGACCTGGCGCGTGGCCTGCCTGGCCGCTAAGACGTGAACTTGCGCGCTCAGCGCGAATGGCGCAGGATGATTCTTCCGATAAAAATCATTTATCGACTTGCGCAGAATAGTAAATAAGAATACACTAATAAACGTTTTTGGGGGCTCACGGGCCGGGGGTGGCGCGGCGTCGCGCATCCTGCCGATTAGCGCCGTTTTCCCGCGAGCACGATGACTATACTGCCCTCTGGAGCGCTGTACGCTGCGCAGAGTGCGTTCCACAGAATCCAAGGAGATCCTATGTCCAGTTTCCGTTTGATCGCTGTCTCGCTGATGCTCGTGGGCAGTCAGTTCGTCGCTGCCGCAGAGCCGGCCAGCGCGCCTGGCGTCGGCGTCGCGCCGCCATATGCCGGGGCACCCATGGGTTATGCGCCGGGTCCGTACGGTGGCCCGTATGCGGGTGGCCCGTACGGTGCGCCGTTTGCCGGTGGCCCGTATGGCGGTCCCTACGGCGGCCCGTACCGCGGTGGGCCCTATGGTCGTGGCGGCAGTGGTCCGTTCAGCGGCGTACCGTTCATGCAGAGCTTCGACATGTCGCGTCCCGACAGCTTCAACCCGATGCGCCCTGGCGTCTGGGGCAAGGGCCCGCAGGCTTGGATCCGTCCGTGGGATCCGAAAGAGGGCCTGTCCGAAGCATGGGATGACATGATGAACGCACCGCACCGCATGGGCCGTGTCCCGCCGGGCTGGAAGGCGCCGACCATCGATATCCCGAACCCGATCGATGTCGGTGACGAGTTCGAGAAGAACGCGCGTCGTGCGCCAACCATCATGCGCGACAACTTCACGTTCAACTGATCGGTTCCGTACGCCAGTGTGCTGACGAAACCCCGCTTCGGCGGGGTTTCGTTTATTTGGCGCCGCGGTCGCGTTTCAGCCCTCGTCGCGACGCGATGACGTGGCCGACGTACTGGTCGGGGCAGGTGACAGCGCGGGCTGGCACGACGGACACCAATAGGTGCTGCGGCCGCCGCGTCCCATGCGTTGCGTCACGATGGGCGTTGCGCAACGCAGGCATGGCAGGCCGCGACGTCGGTAGACCCACAGAATCCCGGCATCATCGTTGGTGTGTCGTGTGATGCGTCTGCCGCCGTCGGTGTTGGCGCGCAGCAGGGTCGATGCGCGCCGGTACAACGCCGCCAGCGTCGACGCGTCGAGCGCCTGCAGCGGTGTCGCGGGGTGCTGGCGCTCGAGAAACAACACCTCGGACTTGTAGACATTGCCGATGCCGCAGGCGATACGCTGGTCGAGCAGCACGTCGACGAGCACGCGCTGCGGGTCGCTGAGCTGCAATGCGCGGGCGACGACCGCGTCGACATCGACCGTCGCCTGCATGAGGTCGGGACCGAGCACCTGGGCGAGATGGCGCGCACGCACGCCGCGGCCACGCAACAGTTCGACCTGCAGGGCGTTGAAACACACGTAAACGCGTTCTCCGGTATCGAGCACGATCGATGCCTGGCGTGCGGGTCGTCGCCATGTCTCGCCGGCCGCATAGTGATGCCACGAGCCGTGCATGCCGAGGTGGCTGCGCAACACGCGCTCGCCGTCGAAGGCGATGAACAGGTGCTTGCCGTGCGCCGTGACGTCGTCGATGCGAACGCCGACAAGATCCGTTGCAGCGGCACCGCGGACCCTGGCGTCGACCAGGCAGCGGTCGCGTAGCAGCGGGCGCAGAAAGGTCGCGAGCTGGTAGACGGTATCGCCTTCGGGCATCTCAGACGAACGCCTCGGCGGCAAGCCCGCGATAGTCGTTGATGAACCCGGCCTGCAACAGCGCATCACGGTACGGTGAGTCCGCCACGGCCACGCCGTCGACCTTCTCGATGATCAGCGTGCCGCGTCGCGTGGTCGCGGGGAGGGTACGCAATGCATCGAAGCACGCCGACTGCACACCGGGTTGTGCCAGCGCCTGCGGGAAGGTGATGAGGTGGCGGCCATTGGCGGCGACATAGACCAGCGCTTCGCCGTTGTATGTCAGCAGCCACGCGCCGGCGACGCGACGCGGGCGCTGCGTCGCCTGTGCCGGTGTCGGCGGCCACGGCAGCAGACTGCCCCAGGGATTGGCCGGGTCGATCGCAGGCAGCCGTGCAATCGGGTATTGCTCGGGATCGATATCGTCGACCATGCCGGGCTGCACGCTGCGCAAGCGGTCGATCGTGCCTGCGCGCGCGAACTGTGCACCCGACAAGCCTTCGACGAAGTAGCCGCGCCGCACCTGGCCGCCCTCCTCGAGGGCCGACAACACCCTGTAGATCGGACCGAAGCCGCCGCGGATCTCTTCCGCCGCGACACACTCGCGGCTGACCACGCCATAACGGTCGAGCAGCAACTTGGCGCGCGCCAGCGTGCGTTCGGTGTCGGACACACTGTCGTCGCAGAGGCTCGCGACCAGCGACCAGCGTCCACCGCTGAGCGTCGACGCCATGCGCTGGCGCTTTCCCGTGGCGTGCGCGCGCCGTGCACCCAGTGTACGCAGTGGGGCAAAGGTGTCGTTGGTGATCACGCCCTGCCAGACGAGGTCCCACAGCACGGTCTGCAGCTCACGACTGCGGACATCGGGCAGGACCCGCTGCACAGCCGATTCCAGTTCGAAGGTGAACGACGCGCCGCGTGTCGCCAGGTGTTGCACGATGCAGCGGTGGGCGGTGCCCGCATCGTCTTCGGCTGTGTCGGTCGCGCGCGCTTCCAGCAGTTCACGCACCTGTGCACGCAGGTACAGCACGATGCGCCCATCGCGTGCGCCGAGCGCTGCATTGCCGATCCACACGACCTGCCCGCTCGCCGCCAGCGCATCGAGCTGGTCGAGCGTGAACCCGGCGACCCGTGCCGGCAGGATGTGGTCGCGCAACGCCGACCACGGCAGAGCCAGGCCCTGCAGTTGCTGGATGACGTCGAGCAGACGCGTCGCGCCACCGTGCGTGCTATCGAGCGCGTGCCACTGCGGCAGGAACAGCGCCAGCGTGGCGGCGCCGACGGGTGCTACGGCATCGCGCAGCTTGGCCAGCGTGCGGCGCTTGAGCCGGCGCAGTACGTCGACGTCGCACCACTCGGTTTCGATGCCATCGGGGCGGATCTCGCCATACAGCAACAGACCACGCTGCAGCAGGCCGCGCAGCACGGGCTCGACCTGTGCCGCGCGCAGGCCGAAGCGTGCGGCGAGATCGCGACCGAGAAACGGGCCGTGTGTGCGCGCAAAGCGGTAGACGAGGAATTCGAGGGGGTTGTCGTGTGCCTCGACGAGGCGCTCGGGCAGACCCGATGGCGGCATGGCGCCCAAGGCATCACGGTAGATCGCCGCATTCTCGACAGCGATCCAGCGCCGCTTGCCGGCAATGCGTATCTCGACCGCGCGCCGTTCCGCATTGAGTTGGTTCAGCGCGGCAGCGATGTCGCCATCGGCGCGTGCCGCGACCTCGTCACGGCTCAGATCGCCAAGCTGGCGCAACAGGTCGTGGATCTCGTCGGCATCGCGCGCGTGGCGTTCGGGGCTGAGACGTTGCAGTGCCTGTTCGAGTTGCCGTAGCACATCGGTGTCGATGAGTTCACGCAGCTCTTCCTGGCCCAGCAGTTCGGCGAGCAGGTTGCGGTCGAGCGTGAGTGCCTGCGCGCGCCGCTCGGCGAGTGGTGCATCCTGTTCGTAGATGTAGGCGGCGACGTAGGCGAACACCAGCGAGCGCGCGAACGGTGACGCCGAGTGCGTTTCGACCTCGTCGACGCGCACCTTGCGTGCGTGTATCTCGCGCAGCAGGCCGCGCAGGGCCTGCAGGTCGAACACGTCGCTGAGCGCCTGGCGATAGGTTTCAAGCACGATCGGAAAATTGGCATAGCGACGCACCGCGGCGAGCAGGTTCTGCGCCTTGAGGCGTTGCGCCCACAGCGGCGAGCGCGCATCGACGCGACGCCGTGGCAACAGCAGTGCGCGTGCCGCGTTCTCACGGAACAGGCCGGCGAACATCGCGGTATGTGCGAGCTGATCCGTGACCAGCGCCTCGACGTCATCGGCGTCGGGCAGCAAGAGGTCGAGATCGGGCGGCTCGTCGCTGTCGGCGAAGCGCAACACGATGCCGTCGTCGGTGTACATCAGCTGCACTTCGAAGCCGTTGTCGGTCGACAGGCGTTGCTGCAGCGCCATCGACCACGGTGCATGCACGCGCGCACCGAACGGCGACAGGATGCAGACACGCCAGTCACCGAGTTCGTCACGAAAGCGCTCGATCGTGATCGCCTCGTCGGTCGGCAGGCAACCCGTGTGCCCTTTCTGCTCGGCGAGGTAGCGCACGAGGTTGTGCGCGGCGTGCGGGTCGAGATGGGCCTGCGTCTGCAACCAGTCGTGCGCTTTGTCGTGCGGCATCGCACCGAGCCTGCGCACGAAGGCGCCCAGTGCACGCCCCAGCTCGATCGGGCGACCCGGGCCGTCGCCACGCCAGAACGGCAGGCGTCCCGGTTCACCGGGTGCCGGCGACACGATGACGCGGTCGCGCGTGATCTCCTCGACGCGCCAGGTACTCGCGCCGAGCAGGATGTTGTCGCCCGGGCGTGTCTCGTAGACCATCTCCTCGTCGAGTTCGCCGACGCGTCCGCCGTCTGCGCCGAGGGTCACGGCGTAGTTGCCGCGGTCGGGGATGGTGCCGGCGTTCATGCGCGAGATCATGGCCGCGCCACGCCGCGGACGCAGCTCGTCCTTGCCACGGTCCCACGCCAGCAGCGGCCGCAGGTCGGCGAAGTCGTGCGACGGATAGTGGCCACTGAGCATTTCCAGCACGGCGTTGAGTGCCTCGGCAGAGAGCCGGGCATACGGATAGGCACGCGTGACGAGCTGCTCGATCGCGGTCGGCGAACACGGCGCGTCACAACACATCGCCACCACCTGCTGGGCGAGGACGTCGAGGGCGTTGCGCGGCACCTGGATCGCCTCGATCTCGCCGGCCAGCATGTGCTGCGCGATCACCGTGCATTCGAGCAGGTCGCCGCGGAACTTCGGAAACATGCGTCCGCTGCTGGTCTCGCCGACATGGTGCCCGGCGCGCCCGACACGCTGCAGGCCGCGTGCGACCGAGCCCGGCGACTCGACGAGGACGACGAGGTCGACGGCCCCCATGTCGATGCCGAGTTCGAGTGAACTGGTCGCGACGATGCCGCGCAGGCGGCCCTGCTTGAGTCCCTCTTCGATCTCGCGGCGTTTCTCGTGCGACACGCTGCCGTGGTGCGAGCGCACGACCTCGTCACCCGCGAGTTCGTTGAGCCGCTGCGTGATGCGTTCGCACAGACCGCGGCTGTTGACGAACACGATGGTCGCGCGGTTGCCGGCGATGAGTTCCAGCAGGCGTGGATAGATGGTCGGCCAGATGCCGCGTTCGCTCGGTTCGTCGGGGCGGAGTTCGCGCGCGAACAGCTCGGCGAGGATCGGGCCGCCGGCCCGTGGCGGTGGCGGCGTGCCGGGGTTTTCCATGTCGGCGACGGGTACGGTCACCTGCAGGTCGAGCTGCGGCTTCGCCGACAGGTCGGCGATGTCGACCTCGCGCCGGCCGCCGAGAAAGCGCGCGACTTCGTCGAGCGGCCGCACGGTCGCCGACAGGCCGATGCGTTGCGGCTCCGCGGTACACAAGGCCGACAGGCGTTCCATGCTCAGCGCGAGATGGGCACCGCGCTTGCTCGGCGCCAGGGCGTGGATCTCGTCGATGATGACCGTGTGCACGCTGCGCAGGTTGTCGCGTGCCTTCGACCCGAGCAGCAGGAACAGCGATTCAGGCGTGGTGACGAGGATGTCGGCCGGTTGCCTGGCCTGGCGCTGCCGCTCTTTCTGCGGGGTATCGCCCGTGCGGATGTCGACCTGCACGGCACGCACGGGCTGCGCGAGCGCCGCGGCCTGGTGCGCGATGCCGACCAGTGGCGCGCGCAGGTTGCGTTCGACGTCGTACACGAGGGCCTTGAGCGGCGACACGTAGAGCACGCGCACGCCCGCTGCGGCATCCGTGGGCAGGTCGAGACAGCGGTCGATGGCGGCAAGAAAGGCCGCCAGGGTCTTGCCGCTGCCGGTCGGCGCGACGAGCAAGGCGTGGCGGCCGCGCCGGATCGCCTCCCAGCCTTGACGCTGCACGGGTGTGGCGGCGTCGAAGTTGTCGTCGAACCAACGCTGCGTGGGCGTGCTGAACGGCAGCGGCTTGCTCACGCGCCCGGTCCCGTCGTTCGCCCTGCCGGACAGGGCGGATCGCGGTCAGCGCCGATGGCACGTGGCGGCGTCACGACAATGGGCTCACGGGCCCAACGCGTGTCGTAGGCTGGTCGAATGTGCGCGCAGCGTGCGCTGTCGAGCGGTTTTTCGGGACCTCTGCTGAGCATGACCGGGTCGAATTCGCGCCTGCCGTACGTGACTGTACTCGGATCACGCAGCTTACCGCGCCGCCAGCCCTTGGTTTACCCGTGGATCACCGGGGTGACGGCGCAGGCACTTTGCCGCGCAACCGTTGTCGTTGGCGTGCCGTG
>JAGRHA010000438.1 GCA_020445205.1 Gammaproteobacteria bacterium | reverse complement strand
GCTGTTGTTCGAGCTCGATCAGGCGCGCGAGCACTTGCTCAAGACCGACCCCGAGAGCGACGTCACCAAGAACGTCGATCGATCCTATGTAAACCTGCTGCGGATGTGGGCGGAGGTCTGACGCGTCGCTCGGCACCGGCGCCGTGTGCGATGGGCGCCGAGTGCTGCGATCTGCGTCTACGCAGCGTCGCTGCCTGTAGCGCCCGCGCCGATGGGTGGTCGCGTGGAACATCGATCCGGTCTGCCGTCACCAGGGCACAAGCGCGTGACCGATGGTCGGCAAGGGAGGCGTGCGTGGTCAGCGGATGCGTTTTGGATTCGGTCGAGTGCAGTTTTCGGCGGCCCGACCGTGTCGGGTGCTTGCGGTTGTGATTGCGCGATCGCGGACGCGTTGGCTCGAATGCGACGTGTCCTTCGACCATGACCCGCCCATGCGATCGGGCTTCGCCGGTGCCGCCGTCCTGCGTGACACCGTCCACGGGCGGCGCGGTGCTGCGACGCTTGGCGTGTCATCGCTGTCGCGTTTCGTTCGCAACGTCAAGCCGCCAGCGTCGGTGCCACCGGCTGCACGCTGCGCGTGACGGCTTTCACATCGCTTGCCCGCGTTCACGCCGCGCGCGGCGTTCACCGTACGCGCGGCGGTCGTCACGCGCTGTCGCTGGCGTCACGACGCGAGACCGCTGGCGGTCCTCCGCCACAGGTCTGTCCTTTCTCTGCTGTGTGGCGTGTCCGCGCCTGTCGGAGGTGCGTGGGCGTTCGTCACGTGCTTGTCCACGAGGCGGTCTCCGGCGGTCGTCGGGGCGCACACGTCGGTCATCGTCACGCCCACGGTGATTCGGGCGCACATGATGGTTGTCGCGATCGTCGATGATGTGGCGGTCGGTGCGGCCATAGAGATAGATGTGCGCGGTCGTGTGGCTGTCGTGATCGTAGGTGTATGCACGGTGGTCGTCGTAATAGGGACGGTGATAGCAGCCCGTGGCCAGCACAGTGGTCAGCACCAGCAGGGCGGATAATCGTAGCGAACGGTTCATATCGATCCTCCCAACGCAATCTGCACGCCAGGCGCGAAGACGCGGACGTTGCGCGGCCGGGCATCCGGCAGGTATTGCAGAGCTTATGCAGGTGTCGCTGAACAGCCGCTGAACGGCTTGGCCGAGGGCCAACGCGCGAGCGTCGCGTACGGTGCAATAGTGCTCAGGCTGACATGATGAACGGCGTCATCGCTGTCACCACCAGTCGGGGATCTTGTTGGACAGGCGGATCGAGCCATCGAGCAAGTGCATGATGAATGCCCGGCCGTCGGTGAGATCACGGTAGTGCAGATAGGACTTGACGCCGAAGGCGCTGGGGTCGAGTTCGTAATACAGCAGCGAGATCTCGTCCAGCGAGTGGAAGCCCTGCAGCACGTAGTTCGCCAGCACAGCATCGCGCGCGGAGGCTGGCAGCGTGGCGAGTTGCGCGGTGTAGGCGATGTACTCGTGAGCCAGTACGCTGGCCGCTGATGCGTCGAAATAAGCATCGGCAAAGGCATGGGCGAGTTCGTGCACGACGAAGCTGGTGTAGAGCGCCGGTGTCATCGGTGAGCGAAAGACCTCACCGACGTCGCTCGCGCGGTCGAATGTCAGCAGCTCGATATCGCCCTCGGCGGGGTCGTAGAGGCCGATATGGTTCACGCGCTTGTCGATACCCTGCGGCCGCAGGTGGATCGTTATGCGATCGGTCGGATGCAGGCCGTACTGGGAGAAGAATGCCCTGGCGCGGTCGACGCCAAGGCAGACAAGCGCAATGTCCGTGTCGTCGGCCAGCCCTGCATCGATCTGTACATTGCCGCAGGCCGAAGCGGCGGTGGCCGTGGCGGCGTTGCACAGCCACAGCGCAATGCCGACGACCATACCCATCAGCGTTGCGCGGGTGCCGGCGGTACGCAAGCGTGGAGGCACTCTACGGGTAGGCGCGACGCGAGGCACCCGCAGCACGGCGCGCGTGCGCCCGCGCGCTACGGTGCTCGGCCGCTCTGTCGCGTCGGGCGGCCCGCGCTGACGCGTGCTCACCTCCTCGCGGCAGCCACCACAGACACCCCCGCTGACGTCGCACACACACATGGTCGTCGCCCTCGTCGCGGCCGTAGCCGGTTGGGGCCGTCCATGTACCTTGCCGGCTCTCCGATTTCATTATTTGTCGCATGCGGTGCGGTG
>JAGRHA010000437.1 GCA_020445205.1 Gammaproteobacteria bacterium | reverse complement strand
GGTCACCCTGGATCTCATTGTGCGTGTAGATGATGTCGCGCAGAACGGCGAACAGATGCTCGCGGATGCCACGGATCATACGGCCGTCGACGAAGGCAGCCGCGGGGGCATTCTCGAGACGCAGCTTGATGCCCTGATTGCGCTGCATCAGGTTGACGCCGAAATCGCGGTAGGTATCGAAGATCTCGCGCGCGTCGTCGGTATGACTGCCACTGTTGAGGACTGCCAGTGCGCAGTTCCTGAACAAGCGGTAAAGGCCGCGTGCGCTGGTATCCAGCAACGTCCGGACCTCGAGCTGCGACAAGACCTCGAGCTTGCCCTCGGGACTCACCGAGGCGCTGATTCGCTTCATTCAACACTCCCTCTTCCGCCACGGCGGCGTGTGCAGTCCGTGATGGTACGGGGAGGACGAGCGGCTGGCCAATCGCGTCAATCGACGGACGGGCTCAGACAGACGCGTCTGCGGAGGTGTTATCGAATGAACGTGCCTGCGCCTTCATCAACTCGACGATGGCATAGATACCGAAATGCCGGTTGGGGCTCAGGTTCTCGGCTAGCTTGAGTGTCTCGAACAGGCCATCGACGTCGATGCGTTCGATCTCGGCTGCGGTATGCCCCGACAACAGCTCGATGAGCAATGCCAGAACACCCTTGATGATCGCGGTATCGCAATCACCGACATAGTCGATGCACCCACCTTCCGCAGGTACCGCGGCGACCCACACCTGGCTGATACAGCCCTTCACCTTATTGTCGTCGTGACAGTACTGAGCGTCGAGTGGCGACAAGGCCTCGCCGAGTTCGACCAAGTAGGCGTAACGTGACTCCCAGTCGTCGAGGAGTTCGAAATTGTCGATGACGTCCTGCTCGGTCAGCATCGTATTGCTACACGCTGAAGGATTCGCCGCAGCCGCAGGTATCCTTCACGTTGGGATTGATGAACTCGAAGCCCTCGTTGAGCAGATTGGTCTTGACGAAATCGATCGTCATGCCGTCGATCTGGTGCAGAGACGCGTCATCGACGACGACTTTCACGCCAAAACTTTCGAACACGTGATCATCACTTGTCACGTCATCGGCATAGTCGACGACATACGCGAAACCCGTGCAACCGCTCTTCTTCGTGCCCACGCGCAGCCCTTCGCCATGGCCACGCTTGTCGAGCTCATGACGTACGTGCCTGGCCGCATTTTCTGTCAATGTCACACCCATATCCGTTACCTCCGCACTCCTCGCGATCAACTCAAAACAAACCCAGTTCGAGCTTGGCTTCGTCGGTCATCCTGTCCTGTGTCCAAGGTGGATCCCAAACCAGGCGCACGGAACATTTCGACACGCCTTCGACTGTCTCGACTGCGCGTTCCACCTGACGCGGCAGAATGCCCGCCACCGGGCATCCCGGTGCCGTCAGCGTCATGTCGATCGCGATGCCGTCCTCGCCGATCGCGTCGATCGCGTAGATGAGCCCGAGATCGTAGACATTCACGGGAATCTCCGGATCGAACACCGTCCGCAATGCGGCGACGATGTCATCAAGCTGGGTATCGTCCGCGGTCGCATTCATTTCGTGTTCCACTACAAACCACTCCCTCAATCTCGCGAACATGCGCGCCTCTGTCACTCCGACGAACGTGCGAGCCGCTGGTCGAGCAGATGTGCGGCGCGGGCGCGCATCGCGGCGTCATCGAAGTTGTGCAGGACGTCTTCCGCAAAGCCCTGACACAACATACGTTTGCCGGCGGGCTCCGCGATACCGCGCGAGCGCAGGTAGAACAGCATGTCTTTGTCGAGCTCGCCCACGGTGGTGCCATGACTGCACTTGACGTCGTCGGCGAAGATTTCGAGCGTTGGCTTGGTGTCCACCTCCGCTGCGCGCGACAGCATGAGATTGTGATTCGCCAATGCTGCATCGGTCTTCTGCGCGTCGCGCGCGACGCGGATCCGGCCATCGAAGACGACACGGCCACGACCATCGAGAATGCTCTTGAAGGTCTCGCGGCTGCTGCAGGCAGGCACCGCGTGGTCGATGTCGAGATGGACATCGTTCAGCTGACCGTCGCGTGCAAGCATGAGTCCGTTGAGTTCCGCGCTCGCCCCTTCACCCGCGAAACGCAGCGTGATATCGCAGCGCGACCATTCACCGCCGAGTGCGGCGAGCGTGTAGCGATAAGTGCTGCCGGCGCCGAGCTGCACATTCAGGTCGTCGAGGTGCTGTGCGAGCGGGCTCTCCTGCTGCAGACACTCATGCCGCAGTTGCGCACCGTCGGCGACGGCGATCTCCAGCAAGACGTTGTTGAAATACACCGAATCGCCGAGACTCGCGTAGCGTTCGATGAGGGCGGCGCGCGCACCCTGGCCGATCACGAACAGATGGCGCGGATGGAAAATGACCGGCTCGTCGGCACCGACCGCGACATGCAAAACGTCAATCGGGTCGCTGAGCTCTGTTCCCGGTGTCACTTCAATCAACGCGCCGTCGGCCGCCAGGGCTGCGTTCAGCGCGGAGAACACGTGCCCGTGTGCCGCGATCTGGTCGAAATCGGCTGGCAGCGCATCCGCGCCGCTCGCCGCCAGCGTCGACACGCGCAGCCCGTCGCCGCTCCGCCCCGGCGTCGACAGCGCAGGTGCGTAATGGCCGTTGACGAACACCAGACGTGGGCCCTGATGGCCTTCGAGCAGCAGGTCCTCGATATCCGACATCTGCAGCTCGCTGAACGGCCCGTCCATGAACGGTCGGTAATCGGCACGTTGCAGGAATCCCAACGACGTGTAACGCCACGCCTCCTGACGACGTTCCGGCAGTCCCAGCGCGCGCACGCGCTCGGCGCCCCGCTCGCGCACCGCATGCAGCGCGTCGTTGGCCGCTGCGCCACCGGCGTGGGCCAAACCGTCCGCGAGCACGCGGGTCACATCCGTGGCGATGACGTCGGCTGCACTCATGCGGCTTCTCCGTCCGACAACCAGGCATAGCCACGCTGCTCGAGTTCCTTGGCCAAGCTCTTGTCGCCCGAGCGCACGATGCGGCCGCCGGCCAGTACGTGCACGAAGTCCGGCTCGATATAGTCCAGCAAGCGCTGGTAATGGGTCACCATGATCACCGCACGATCCGGGCTGCGCAGCGCATTGACGCCGTCCGACACGGTGCGCAGAGCGTCGATGTCGAGCCCGGAATCGGTCTCGTCGAGTACGGCGAGCTTCGGTTCGAACACGGCCATCTGCAGTATCTCGTTGCGCTTCTTCTCGCCACCGGAAAACCCGGCGTTCACCTGACGTTTGAGCAGCTCGGGCTTCATCGACACCAGCTGCATCTTCTCGCGCACGAGTTTGAGGAACGCCACGGAATCGAGTTCGGATTCACCGCGCGCCCGCCGCTGCGCATTCAATGCCTCTTTGAGGAAGTGCGTATTGTTCACACCGGGCAGTTCGACCGGGTACTGAAAAGCCAGGAACAGGCCCAGGGCGGCACGTTCCTCGGGTGCCAAGGCGAGCAGATCCTGATCCTCGAACAGCACCTCGCCGTCGGTCACGTCGTAACCATCGCGCCCGGCCAGCACGTGCGCCAGCGTGCTCTTGCCGGAACCGTTCGGCCCCATGATCGCGTGCACCTCTCCGGGTCGCACCTCGAGATCGACGCCTTTGAGTATCGCTTTGCCGTCGACTTCGGCCTTGAGGTTTCGAATGGACAACAACATCTGACCTTCTCCCATTTCAACCAACGGCGCCTTCGAGGCTGATCGCGAGCAGCTTCTGTGCCTCGACCGCGAACTCCATCGGCAACTCGTTGAAAATTTCTTTACAGAATCCATTGACGATCAGCGACACGGCATCCTCTTCGGAGATGCCGCGGCTCCGGCAGTAGAACAGCTGATCCTCGCTGATCTTGGAGGTCGTGGCCTCGTGCTCGACATGCGCACTGGGATTCCTGACCTCGATGTAGGGGTAGGTATGTGCGCCACAGCGATCGCCGATGAGCAGCGAATCACACTGCGTATGGTTGCGCGCGTTCTCCGCTTTTTGCGCCATACGTACGAGGCCGCGATAGGCCTGGTTACCCTCGCCGGCCGAAATCCCCTTCGACACGATCGTACTGCGCGTATTGCGCCCGATGTGAATCATCTTGGTGCCGGTATCTGCCTGCTGTCGGCCACGCGTTACGGCCACGGAATAGAATTCGCCGATGGCGTCTTCGCCGCGCAGTAGACAGCTCGGGTACTTCCAGGTGATCGCCGAGCCGGTCTCGACCTGGGTCCACGAGATCTTCGAGCGATCACCTCGGCAGTCGCCACGCTTGGTGACGAAGTTGTAGATACCGCCCCTGCCCTGCTCGTCGCCCGGATACCAGTTCTGCACCGTCGAATACTTGATCTGCGCATCGTCCATCGCCACAAGCTCGACGACAGCGGCGTGCAGCTGGTTTTCGTCGCGCTGTGGCGCCGTACAGCCCTCGAGATAGCTCACGTGGCTGCCGGCATCGGCGACGATCAGCGTGCGTTCGAACTGCCCTGTGTTCTGCGCGTTGATGCGGAAGTACGTCGACAGCTCCATCGGGCAGCGCACGCCCTTGGGCACGTAGACGAAGGTGCCGTCCGTGAACACGGCCGCGTTGAGCGCCGCATAATAGTTGTCGGTATGGGGCACCACCGAGCCGAGATACTGCTGCAGAAGTTCAGCATGGTCGTGCATGGCCTCCGAGATCGAGCAGAAAATCACCCCAGCCTCGGCAAGGTTTTCGCGGAACGTGGTCGCGACCGAGACGCTGTCGAACACAGCGTCGACGGCAACGCCTGCGAGCGCCTTCTGTTCCTCGATCGGGATGCCCAGTTTCTCGTAGGTGCGCAGCAGCTCGGGATCGACGTCGTCGAGACTGTCCAAAGTCGGTTTCTTCTTCGGCGCCGCGAAATACGAGATCGCCTGATGATCGATCGGCGGATAATGCACCGACGCCCAGGCCGGCGGCGTCATCGTCAACCAGTGCCGATATGCCTTGAGCCGGTAGTCAAGCACCCAGTGCGGTTCGTTTTTCAGCAGCGAGATCTGCCGGATCACGTCCTCGCTCAGCCCCGGCGGAATCACGTCTGTCTCGATCTCGGTGACGAAACCGTGCTCGTAGCCGCGCGAGACCAGCGCATCCATATCTTTCGCTGTCGGTCCCATGAAACACCTATTACCTACTATTTCAGTCAGATATTTTGGACCTCTGCGCCGGCAATTCAATACCCCAAACGTAGGGTTATGGTTCCTCGTCGACGCGCGGCCAGCGCGTGATGCGGTCACGCAGCGCGCCAACGTCCAGTTCCTGATCCGGCGCGACGTGCACGCTGCTGCGGCGCTCTGCCGTCGAAAGCGGGTCCGCTGTGCGCAGTTGCCGTTCCAGGACCGCGTGGTCGGCATCTGACACGTTGTTCCGTTGATGCTGGCGCGCGGCGATGCGGCGCCGAAGGGTATCGATGGGCGCCGAACAATCGATGATCACGAAAGGCACCTGCAATCGCGTCGCAAGGTCGGCAAACGCGTCACGCTGACGCTGCTGCAGAAAGGTTGCGTCGACGACGGCGACGTAGCCGGCCGAGACCGCCACAGCCGCATGTTCTGCCAGTGCAGCATAGGTTTTTTCCGTCATCGTCGAGGCGTAGGCACCTTGCGCTGTCGCATCGGTACCGGGAGAGATTCCCAGCAGGCGCTTGCGCTCGACGTCCGAACGGAGCCGCACGCCATGCAGACGCTCCGGCAGCTCGCGGGTCACGAAACTCTTGCCGCTGCCGGAGGGACCATGGGTGATCAGCAGCGCACCACGGCGTGGTTGCGTCAGCTGCCCGGCAAGTGAGAGATATTGCTGCAGCTCGGTGGCCACGCCGTCAGCGGCATCGACCTGGCGCAGGCGGATCGCCGCGATCTTTGCGCGAACGAGTGCCCGATACACTTCATAAAAGCGCAGCACCCCGAGCGATGCGTAATCCCCCGTGCGGAACAGGTAGCGATCGATGAAGCGGTAGGCGAGATCGGCCATGCCACGCTGGTGCATATCCATGGTCAGAAAGGCCACATCATTGGCCGTGTCGATCCAGCGCAGGCAAGGATTAAACTCGATCGCGTCGAACACGACGGGTCGTCCGTCGATGAGCGCGACATTGCCCAGGTGCAGGTCGCCGTGGCATTCGCGAATGCGTGCATCGCGTTTTCTTGCAGCAAAGCGATCGTGCAACGTGGCACCGACACGCTCCGTCCAGTCACGCAAACGTTCAACCCGCTGCGCGTCCGGCTGCGGCAGATCGCCGAGTTGCGTGAAATTGGCGCGCATCGGTTCCAGCACGCCGTCCGCGTTGCCGTAAGCGCTCTCAATCGGGCTGGATGGTGCCGTTTCGTGGAAGGTGGCGACGGTATCGGCGAGCTGGTCGACCAAGTTGGCATCGATGACGCAACGCGGATTGCTCAACACCGCATCGGCGTCGAAGCGCCGCATGCAGACGGCCCAGTCGATCACCGCACCGTGGCCGTCGATCTGCGGCGAATCGATTTCGCCGGTTATCGCGCACACGTGGCGGTAGATCTGCGGTGCGAGGCGGCGATTCAGGCGCAGCTCTTCGTCACAGGCATGCCGGCGGCTCGCCAGCGAAAGGAAATCGAGGAAACCCAGATCGAGCGGCTTCTTGATCTTGTAAGCCACATCACCGGCGAGGAGCACCGTCGAGATATGGGTATCGATACGCCGCCGATCGCCACCGCCCTGTGGCCAGCGGCGCTCGTCCATCAATGCCTGCACCAAGCGTTCGTGCTGTTCGAGCGTTTCGATAGGCACCTGCGCTACCCTCGTCGACCCGGTAGCCGGTGCCACAAGCATAACGCTACGACCCACGGCCTGATACCGCACTCTGCACGTCGACGGTCGTCACGCTGGCGAGTGCCGGCGAATGGCGCCGCGATTGTGGAATCTCATTGCCCGCAGCGCGCGCGCTTAATAAACTAATAATATTGTCGTTTTTCTTGATACCCGTATGCAGATCGCCAGCCAGCAACAAACCATCGCCTCCGATTTCGAGCTCATCAGCCGCCTCCTGCCCAGCGACGGGACACGCCTGCTCGAACTCGGCTGTGGCGCGGCCTTCACCACGCGTCGTCTTGCCGAATCCCTGGCGTTTCGTGAAATCGTCGCGATGGAGGTGGACCGCATTCAGCATGAAAAGAACCTGCTGATCCCGGACCTACCCAACGTGACATTCGTCTACGGCGGCGCCGAAGACATCGACCTCCCCGATGCCTCGATCGATGCGGTGATCATGCTGAAATCACTGCATCATGTGCCGGCTGGCGTGCTCGATGCTGCACTGACGGAGATCGCGCGGGTATTGCGTCCCGGCGGACTCGCGTATTTTTCCGAACCCGTGTACGCGGGCGATTTCAATGACGTCCTGCGTCTATTCAACGACGAAAAGATCGTCCGCGAAGCGGCCTTCGACGCATTGTGCCGAGCCGTTGACGACGGTCGCTTCGAGCTGCAGCAGGAGATCCATTTCAACAGCGTGTCGCGTTTCGAGGGATTCGAGGAATTCGATCGGCGTATCCTCGGTGCAACGCATTCGACCTTCGATATCGACGAGGTGCTGTACGAGCGCATTCGCTCCGCATTCATGCCGCACGTCAACCGTGAGGGCATCGCCGAGTTCGTCAATCCGATGCGCGTCGACCTGCTACGGCGGCCGAGCTGACGGCGCCGACGCGCAGGCGTTCGCTGGCACAGGCAGCTATGCTTGAGGCGACACCCGACCGCACGCCGATGGCCCGTGGAGACGCATAGGTGCTGAATCTCATCCTGTTCCGACACGGCAAATCCGATTGGGACGCGCCGTTCGCCAACGATCACGAGCGACCGCTGAGCAGTCGTGGCAAGGACGCGGCCCGTCTCATGGGTCGCATGCTGAGCCGCACCCAGCAAGTACCGGACCTCGCCGTGAGCTCGTCAGCCCTGCGCGCACGTGACACCCTGCATCTTGCGGCACGGGCCGGTCATTGGAAGA
This sequence comes from Gammaproteobacteria bacterium, assembly GCA_020445205.1. Lineage (GTDB taxonomy): Bacteria > Pseudomonadota > Gammaproteobacteria > Chromatiales > Chromatiaceae > Thiosocius. The sequence continues at coordinate 2,222 of JAGRHA010000437.1, read as the reverse complement.
CGCCGATGCGCATCGACAGCGCACTCTACGAAAGCTCGGCCGGCGACGTGCTCAACTGGATGCGATCGATCAACGAGTCGCCCGAACGTTTGTTGCTGACCGGGCATGAACCGACGTGGTCGGACCTCGCGGGCCGGCTGGTCGGTGGCAAATCACTGCTGCGCGTGCCGACGGGTGCGATGCTGCGTATCGACTTCGATGCCGATGCCTGGTCCGAGGTCGAATTCGCCAGCGGCGAGTTGCGCTGGCTATTGCCGCCACGCATGGTGGGCCGCCTGTGCGGCGGCAAATGAGCCGCCGACGCCGTCAACGCTGCTTCCAGGCCCCGCCCTGCTGATACCAGTAACCCGGCAAGGCCTCCTGCACCCAGACCTTGGCGAAGGTCGAGCGCACCTCGGCCTCCCACTCCGGATGGCCATTCGCACGCGCGATCTCGCTATAGAGTTTCGCGCGATCGGCATTCTCGTCGGCCAGCAGCTTCTTCAACTTGTTGCGCTCGCCCAGCGTCACGGCATTCAGGTCACGCACCGCCACCGAGCCGCTGGCATCGAATCCGATCGCGCCACTTTGGTAGAACGGCGCCAGACTCGCCTGCCGCTTCTGCATGCTGGCACGGATCGCGCTGATCGACGCGGTATTGATGTTGATATCCGCCTGCGCGGCCTGTGCGGGCGCAACCAGCCATTCGAGCGTGCGGCCGAACGCGACGAGAAACGGGTTGGCGTTGTCGCCGCGCGGCGTCACGGAAGACTGCGGCGCATCGCTCGCCGACGGTGTCTGCGCATCCGGCACATCACCCTTCAGTACATCGCGCACGATCGTGCGCGCGGCTTCTTCGGCAGCAGCGGCGGGGAAATAGATATTGATCGTGACGCAGGCGCCAAGCACCAGCGCCACCAGCGGAATGGTTAGCAATCTGCCCATCGTTTCATTTCCTGTATTGCGGCATCGCCGCGCTATCGAACCTGAACCCCTTCGACCCGGATCTGCTGCAGACGTTCCAGCAGGTCTTTCCACGCAACGCTGCGATTGCGCCCGATCACGTCGATACGCGGCAGGCCGCTGCCCCGCACAAGGTAGTATCCACCGTCCTTGCGTTCAAGTCCGCCGAGATCGGCGACGCTGCCACGCAGCGATACGTTGACATCGATCGCTGCGTAACTGAATTCCTCGAAAATACTCAGCACGGTCGACGACAGCCCGGCCGGTACGCCGCTGCCCAGCTCGGTGAGGTTTTGCACCGCACGTTGGCTGATGCGGTGCCGCGAATCATCGCCATCGGGCGTGTACAGATGCAGATCGAAACGTTGCGGCTGCCAGGCGACGAGGTGCAGGTCGGTAAGGTCGCCGTTCAGCCGGCCCTCGATGCGACCAAACGCGAAGGTCGACGTCACGGCCGCAAGGCTCAGGTCGCGCATCGTGGCAGCGGCGCGCAGCTCCGGTATCTGACCGAGCGGATCCGTAATGGTCAAACCATCGACGCGGATCTCGCCGTCGAACGCCGCGACGCGCAATCCGCCGCCGATCGAGAACGTGCCGTCGAGATACTGCATGTCACGCAATTCCCCGCTCAGAGATCCGGCGAACGGCGGCCAGTCCAGCGCCTGCGTGAGCTGTTCGAGCGATACCGCGCGCACGGCCGCATTCGCCTTCCAGCGCGGCGCATCTCCCGCCGGGGTCGCACCCTGCATGGCGAACGATTGCAACGCGAGGGTTCCGCCAAGTACCGGCACGACCAGCGGATCGACGAGCTCGATGTGGTCAGCGGAAAACTTCACACGCAGGTCGAAAGCGTCACTGCGCATTTTGTAGATACTGAATCCCGCAGTGGACAGCTGCGAGACCGGCGTTGTGTCATCACGGCCCCAAGCTACGTGGCCGTTCGTGGATTCGAGTGAGAAGCGGCCGTGGCGGTCAGTGAATGCAAGCTGGTTGAGCTCCAGCCCCGCCTGCTCAACGCCCTTGGCGTCGTAGTGCAAAACGAAGCCGACGTGACCGTCGACCTGCAGTTCGTCGGCGGGTGTTCCGATGAGAAACGGCTGCACCAGCACGTCGTAAAGACGTTGCGCGGCATCCGAATGTGCAGCCACCGTGAGGTCGCTGAACAGCCAGTTGCCTGTCTCGAGGGTCCCGGTGCCGGAGATGCGCAGGGTCTTGTCGAGGTCGACCGACCAGCTGTCGAACCCGATTCGCCCAGCCGCCGCATCGAAGCGACCACTGGC
>JAGRHA010000436.1 GCA_020445205.1 Gammaproteobacteria bacterium | reverse complement strand
CGTCGATGACACGCTGCATTTCATGCTGCGTTACAACCAGGAACTGCGGACCTCGAAGAGTCACACGCTGGCGATGCAGAACACCATCCGCGAAGAGGCACTGCCGATCGTGTCGACATCGCTGGCCCTGACGATCGGCTTTCTGGTGTTCACACAATCGGGGTTTATCCCGGTGGCACAGTTCGGCCTGCTCAGCGCCGTCGTGATCGCATCAGCGCTGCTCGCGGACCTGATCATCACCCCATTGATGATCTCGTCGTTGCGCCTGGTTACGCTGTGGGACCTGTTGTCGTCACGTGTACGCCAGCAGATCATCCCCAAGAGCCCGCTGTTTCGCGGCATGCGCCCCTGGCAGATACGCAAGTTCGTGCTGTCGAGTACGCTGCTCGAGTTCGCGCCGGGCGAATACGTCTACGCCAAAGATGATCCGAGCAACGCGCTGTACCTGGTGATGAAGGGTGTGATCGAAATCAGCGTGCCACGACGCACGCAAGACGGACAGGACCCGGTCGTCGATCAGTTCGGATCCGGGCAGATCTTCGGTGATGTCGCATTGCTTGCCGATGAACCGCGCCAGACCAATGCTGTGGCACTCACGCACAGCACATTGATGGTGATCAGCCGTGAAACCATCGCCACGGTCACCCATTTTCATCCGTATATCGCTTCACGCCTGTTTCTCAATCTGGCCCAGAATCTCAGCCATCGCTGGGTGAATTTCATTGGCCGCGTACGTAGTCCGCGCGGCAGTAGCGCCGAGGACGACGAACTCCCATGACACCGCCCGACATCGAAGCCCATGTGTTATCCGGCCGCCGGCAGGTGAAACCTTGTTACTACCGATGGGTACCGCTGCTGGTGTACTTCGCGCTGGCCACCGCGCACGCACAGTACGCCGACCAGCCGGTGTATTTTACCGAGCCGCTCAGCGGCCAACGCGCCAGTGAGTACGCGATCGAGTTGGCAACCACCACGCAGGGAAGGCACGAGTTCGTCGTTCCACGCGACTGCGCAGAGCTCGAGCAGATCCTGCACGACGGGCAGGCAGACCGCGGTCGGGTCATTGACCGCCGGTTGTGGCACAAAGTGCGCGAAGACTGCTGGTTCCACCAGTTGCTGACGCGTCATAACGGCAGCGCCATTCAGGACCACGTCAGCACATACGATTTCATGAACGCTCGCATTGAGGACCTGCCGATCGGCACGGACTGCAACCCGTCGGCCGACGACGATTGCGGGCGCCATGACGGTAACCGTCACGGAATCATCCCGTACTTTCCTTTTGCGCTGCCGCCCGGTGACCATACGGCGGATCTGCCACAAGCCGAATGTGCATTGCGCGACGGACTGTTCTACGGCCAGCTGTATGCGCTGCCGGATGGCATACGCTGTGACGGTGGCGACGGTCAGCCGAGCCTGCGATTGATCGCCGTGGATCTTGCCGACATCAACGGTGACGGCTTCCTCGATGCGGTGCTGCGATTCATACCGCTCGGCCCCGGCGCCGCACGCGCACCGCTGATCCTTCCACTGACGCGTACGTCGGACGACGAACCGTTCCGCGCGCCGGATCTCTCGCCCGCTCCGCTGAACTGATAGAGTCATCGCCATGGATAACGACAAACAGGCCTATTTCGGCAAAGATCTCGAGGCGATGTCGTTCGCCGTGAACTACCACCAGTGGATCGTTGACGAATTCGCACCATACCTGGGTAGCGAAGTCGCCGAGATCGGTGCCGGCACAGGCAACTTCTCGGCATTTCTTCTGGACGCCGGCATCAGCCGCCTGGCGGCGTTCGAGCCCTCCGCCAACATGTATCCTCTGCTCGAACAGCGCTTCGCGCAGGACCGTCGCGTCGACACCTTCAATGACTTCTTCGAGACGCTGTCCGGACAATTCCCGCAGCGCTTCGACGCCGTAGCCTACGTCAACGTTCTCGAACACATCGAAGACGATACGCTCGCGCTGCGCCATGCACGCTCGACGCTGAAGCCCGGAGGCCACCTGCTGATCTTCGTACCCGCACTGCAGTTCCTGTACAGCGAACTCGATCGGCAGGTCGGCCATTTCCGTCGCTACGATCGCCGCAGCCTGACCGAGGCCGTAGAAAGCGCGGGTTTTGAGATCATCAAGCTCAAGTACTTCGACGTCCTCGGCATCATCCCTTGGTACATCGCGTTCACACTGATGAAGCAGACCACTACAGGCACCAATGTTTCGTTGTATGACCGCGTGGCGGTGCCCGTCATGCGCCGGATCGAGCGCGTACTGACGCCACCGGTGGGTAAGAACCTGCTACTTGTCGCCCGCCCCCTACCCTGATGCAGCGGTCCAGCTGCCGGCGTCGCAAACGCCGCGGCGGCCGCACCGCGAGGTTCGCAGGGAACTGGTGATCAAGAATCTTGATCCTCAGCCGCCAAGGGAATACGAATACCATCGTCGCCTTCGACTTCACGCTGCCAAGGAACCGCATCGACGCACCGCAATGAAGAGCACCTATCACCATCCGATGCAACGACGCGCGCACGAGCGAATTCTCGCGGCCAAACAATTTGTCGCCGATCACTCGCCTCGTGCAGCGCTGATCTACGTTTTGTCGCTGTTGGTCGCCGGGTTTTTCCTAATCGTCGTGTCGCCTGTTGGATCCGGCGACACCGATCTCTGGTATCACATCAACGGAGGACGATTACTGCTCGAATTCAATGACTTGCCAGACACGGCTTTCTTCTCGTTCACAGAGGATGGCAGTACCTGGGTGAACTATTTCTGGGGGTTTCAGGCGCTAACTTACGTGGTGCACTCCTGGACAGGCTATCCGGGGCTCATCGCTTTGCGGGCCGTTTTGGTACTCGCAACGCTAGGCGCCGTGGTCGGCCTGCTTCTTCGCAGCACGGACGGCACGCGACAGCGAGCGTGGTCCCTCGCTGCGTTGGCGCTCGTCACCCTAGTTCTGTTCGCGCGCATCGACTTGATACGACCGCACCTCGTTTCTTACATGATGATCGCGACGTTCATATTGATACTCGAATGTCGTCGACGCTGGCTGCCCCTCTTGCCGTTGCTTACCCTCGTTTGGGTAAACCTTCATGGTGTAGAGTGGGTCGTCGGAGCAGCGATTTGCGGTTCCTACTTCGTGGACAGGATATGGCTTTGGCGCCGATCGCACGCTGCGATGGACAGCGATACGCGTTCTACACTCATTTGGACCGTTGCCTGCGTCCCAGTGTTGTTTGCCAACCCCTACGGGTTTGACATCCTGGCAGCACCATTCAATACACCCGCAGATGTCTATGCTTACATCCGGGAACTCAGAAACGTTCCCCTCACTACGCTGCTATCGCCATCGTTGCAGAACGGCGAGATCAGCGTCGAGAGCGCAATAAGCCTGTTGTTCTACGGCAGCTTGTTAGCGTACGGATTTCTGATCGTCCGGGGCGGGATCCGGTTGGCGCCATTGCTACTGAGCATTGTCGGGCTGATTCTGCTGTCGCGCGGAACGCGGTTCATTTGGGAGTGGTTGCTGCTCAGCGTCCCATTGTGGCGCAGCATCATTGACAATATTCGTACTGAACAGGTGGATGGAAATACCGGCCATTTACGGATCAGCGATTTCGTGTTCGTACTTGCACTTTCCGCACCTTTTTTCAGCTGGGCGGCGAAAGCAAGAACATTCTACGAATGGCCCGTTGACGCTTCCCAACTGCCGATTGGGGTAACGGAGTTCATTCGCAGCCAAGGCATCACCGGGCGCCTGATGGCACCTGCGAACAGCGGTGGTTACCTCGCGTGGCGCCTGTTTCCGCAGGTATTGATCTCAGCCGACATGCAAACGCCACCGACAACCCCTTGGACTCACTTCCGCTTGGGGTCAGCGTTACGCGACAAGGCAGCCCTGCGCCGATTCGTCAATGAATTCCACCCGGACCTGATTGCGATCGAATTTTCGGTCACCAAATTCGAGAAACTGATCAAGAGTGAGCCCGACTTTCGCCCCGTATTTTTTGACGATCTCTTCGCCCTCTACGCCGATCAACGTCGATTGCCAGAAGTAGTGAAGAATTTCGAACTCCGACACCTCAACCCGCTAAATCTGCTCGACAAGGATGGAGGGAGTGTCGAGGAACGCATAGCGGAGTTGCAGCGGACGCTTGAAGTGTACCCAAACGGCGACCGGGCCCAGCACGGAATGGTGCGTTTGCTGATCGAAGCAGAGCGATTTGAAGAGGCCCTACCACATGCCGAGCGCTACCTTACGGACCACCCAGAGAACCCCAACAGCCATTTTCTCGTGGGCAACGTGCTGGAACATCTCGATCGTTGCGAAGAAGCCATACCGCATTTCGACGCGGCATTTGCGGTCACACCAAAGGACTTTCAACCGACCTTGCATCGGCATATCGCGAGTTGCGCTTATCTGCTGCAGGACTTCGATACGGCTTATGCGCATTTCGAGAAGGGTATGAACACCTACACCGACACCATCGAACCGCAGCATCGCTTCCAATACGCCTTGTCGGCCGTCGCGCTCGGTAAGGAAGAGCAGGCACGAACCCTGCTAAAACACCTGCTGTACGTCGTCGATCCGACTGACGAGGTTTCGATAAACAAAGCCACCGCCCTGCTGGAAGACCTATGAGTGATTCAATCACCCCAACCTGTGAATTGACCGTACTCATGCCCTGCCTCAACGAGGCCGAGACAATCGCGACATGTATCGACAAGGCGCAAGGTTACATGACGCAAGCCGGCGTCGATGGCGAAGTGCTGATCGCTGACAACGGCAGTACAGACGGCTCGCAGGACATTGCACGTGCGCACGGTGCGCGTGTCGTCGCCGTGAGCCAGCCGGGTTACGGCGCCGCGCTACTCGGCGGCATCGACGCGGCCAGAGGCCGCTACGTCATCATGGGCGACGCCGATGACAGCTATGATTTCGCCCGCCTGCAGGGTTTTGTCGATCAGCTCAGAGCGGGGTACCAACTCGTAATGGGCAACCGCTTTCTCGGCGGTATTGCGCCGGGCGCGATGCCACCGCTACACCGATACCTTGGCAACCCGGTGCTGAGTTTCGTTGGCCGTCTGTTCTTCCGCAGCTCAGTGCGCGACTTCCACTGCGGTCTGCGCGGTTTCGATCGTGACGCAATCCGTGGTCTGAAACTCGTCACTCCCGGCATGGAGTTCGCCAGCGAGATGGTAGTGAAAGCAACGCTGAACAACCTGCGCATGACCGAAGTCCCCACCACATTGAGCCCCGATGGCCGCGGCCGCCCACCCCATCTGCGTAGCTGGCGCGATGGCTGGCGTCATCTGCGGTTCCTGCTGATCTTCAGCCCGCGTTGGCTTTTTCTATATCCTGGACTGGCGATGCTGTCGATCGGCCTGCTGACCATGCTTGCGCTGCTGCCGGGGCCGCTACGCGTCGCCGGCATTGCTCTCGACATCCATACCATGCTGTTCGCGGCACTGGCGATGGTCGTCGGCAACCAGGCCGTGCAGTTGGGCTTGTTCTCGCGCTTGTACGGCATGCGCGCGCGGCTGCTACCGAGCGACCCTGCGATCAGCCGCCTGTTCGAGTTCACGACACTGGAGCGTGGCCTGATTTTGGGTGTGCTACTGGTCGTTGCCGGACTCGCAGGATCCATCGCCGCCGTGCTGAACTGGGGCAAGAGCGCTTTTGGCAGTCTCGACCCGGAGTACGGTATGCGTTTGGCCATTCCATCGGCAACCGCGATCACGATCGGTGCCCAAATGATGTTCGGATCGTTCTTTCTCGGCGTTCTCAAGATGCGCACAGGTAGCGACGAGTAGTCGCAAGCCGTTTGCGCATCACGACCGTCAGCTGCCACCACCCTTCTGGTAAACCTTGCGTTTGAACAGATCGGTGCGTCGACTCACGACACGATCGACGAACAGCAGGCCATCGAGGTGGTCGATCTCGTGCTGAACGGCGCGCGCTTCGTAGCCTTCCATGTCGAACTCCAGCGGTTCACCATTCGGATCCCTGGCAACCAGGTGAATGCGCGTCGCGCGGATCACGTTGCCGGTGTAATCGGGGACTGACAGGCAACCTTCGCGCCCGGGCTCATAGCCTTCCCAATGCGTGATTTCCGGGTTCACGAGTACCAGGTACCCGTGATTGGGTACCGGCTTGCGCGTCGTCGAGCAGTCGATGATGACCACACGCTTGAAGTAACCGACCTGCGGTGCCGCGATACCGACGGCCGCCGGTCCGTTACGCCGTGTCTCTTCGAGATCGGCAATGAACGCGCGCAACGCATCATCGAACTCGGTGACCGCTTCGGAGACTTGTTTGAGGGCCGGGTCGGGCAGCGTCAGGATATCGAGAATCGCCACGCCTGCGCCTCACCCGATGTAGGTATCGACGGCATTGACGTTGACGTCCACGCCATCTTTACGCAGCGCTTCGAGCGCTGCCTCGATCTTCTCGATCGGCGCGTCCGCTACGCCCGCGATCTGCATGATGTAGACGGGCTTGTGCGCCGTACCCGCGACATCGGATTCCAGATCGAGGATATTGAAGCCGACGTCGGTGAGTGCCGCCGTCACCTGCGCAACGATGCCGGCACGGTCGGCGCCGGTCACGGTGACCTGGATATTCGGCAAGACGTGCTCGTGCAACCGCCCTTGGATTGCATCGACATGCAGCCGCATACCTTGCGCCTCGATCACGGGCTTGAGCTGCGCACGCAACTCGTCCTCTTGTTGCACACCACCCACCATCATCATGATGGTGAAATTACCGCCGAGGCGCAGCATCGATGTCTCACCGAGGTTGAGGCCGCGCTCGAATAGCGCCTGCGTCACCGCGGCGACGATGCCGGGCTTGTCCTCGCCGATCAGGGTCAGCATGTACCAGTTGTTCGTCATCGCGTATTCCGCCGAATTAGTCGTTTAGCCAGATGAGGCTCGCCATTCTGCCCGTAACGCCGTCACGCCGGTAGGAATAAAAGCGAGCGGAATCACTGTAGGTGCACAGTTCACCGCCGTACACGGAGTCGACGCCCGCGTGCTGCAACCGCAGGCGCGCCAGTCCATACAAATCGGCGAGCCAATGCCCGGGCCGGTTGCCCGTGAAACAGCGAGCCGCCGCCGCATCGAGATCAACAAAGGCGCTGCGTACTTCGTCGCCGACTTCAAACGCGTTGGGACCGATCGCCGGGCCGAGCCATGCCATGAGATCCTGCCGTCGTGCGGAAAAACACTGCAATGCCTTCTCGATGACGCCGGCGAGCAACCCACGCCAGCCCGCGTGCACGGCCGCGACCGCGGTACCCTGCGCGTCACACAGCAGGACCGGCAGGCAGTCGGCCGTGAGTACGGCACACACGACACCGCGGCGGTCGGCAAAGCAGGCATCGGCGCAGGCATCGGTGTCGACGCCGGCAATCCTGACCGCGGTACCATGCACTTGGTCCAGCCACAGTGGTTCACCGGGCAGATCCAGCGTGCGCGCCAAGCGCGCCCGGTTCTCGGTTACGGCACCCGCGTCGTCGTCGACATGTGCGGCAAGGTTGAGCGACCGCCAGGCACCACGACTGACGCCACCGCGTCGCGTCGTGGTCGCCGCGCCGACGGTTGGCGGTGCCGGCCACTGCGGCACGATGCATTCAATCGAGCTCATCGCCATACTCGTCGAAACCGTCGAAGGTGTCGAAGTCTTCGGCTTCTTCATCGTACTCCGGATCGTGCCAGTGAACGTTGGCATCCGCCGCCAATGCGTCGATCACCAAGCGCATATCCTCCGGTATCGCACAGCTGAAGCGCATCGTGCGCCCAGTGATGGGGTGCGCGAGTTCGAGGCGCTTGGCATGCAATGCCTGACGTTTGAATCCGCGCAGTACCTGCTTGAGTTCTTCCGACGCGCCCGCGGGCAGTCGCAGACGGCCACCGTAGACAGGATCGCCGAACACCGGGTGACGCAGCTGTGCCATGTGCACCCGGATCTGGTGGGTGCGACCAGTTTCGAGCAGCACCTTGAGCAGGGTGTGACCGCGGAAATGCTCGAGCACGCGGAAATGTGTGACCGAGGGTTTGCCCATGGGATTGACTGCCATGCGTGTGCGCTGCGTCGGGTGGCGCCCGATCGGCATGTCGATCGTGCCGCCGGCCGGCATGCTGCCAACCACGAGCGCGCGGTACTCGCGTTTCACCTCGCGGGCCGCAATCGCATCGACGAGCCGCTTGTGTGCAGCCTGACTGCGCGCGACGACCATGACACCCGTGGTGTCTTTGTCGAGCCGGTGCACGATACCCGCACGCGGCAGTTCGATCAGCGCGGGATCGTGGTACAGCAATGCATTCTGCAACGTGCCGTCGGGATTGCCCGCGGCCGGGTGCACGACGAGTCCTGCAGGCTTGTCGAGCACCAGGATGTGGTCGTCCTCGTACAGCACACGCAGCGGAATGGGCTGCGGCTCACAGGCGACCTGCTCTTCGGCCACCGCACGCACACGCAATCTGTCGCCAAGCGCAACCTTGTCGCGCGGCCGCCGCGGCTCGCCATTGACCTGGACCCGGCCATCACGCGTCCAGCCCTGCAGCCGGCTGCGCGAGTAGTCGGGAAACAGCGCTGCCAGCGCCTGGTCTAGCCGCGCCCCGGCGAGTTCCGGGCCGACCTCGGCCTCGAGCAGCTGTTCGTCGGTGATCTGATGGCTCACGGCTTCCGGTATAATGCGTGGATCTTCCAATTGTTGCGGATTATCACCCATGTTGCGCTTCCACTGGCTGATTCTGCTCGCAGCGCTGGCGCTCACAGGCTGTTCGGCGTTCAAGGACAAAGACGAGACCAAGGACTGGAGTCAGCAGAAACTGTACGCCGAGGCCACGGATGCCCTGTGGGCGGCCGATTACCCGCTGGCGATCAAATATTACGAAATCCTCGAGTCGCGGTATCCGTTCGGCAAGTACGCCCACCAGTCGCAGATCAACCTTGCCTACGCCTACTATCGGTACTCCGAGCATGAATCGGCATTGGCTGCCGCCGACCGCTTCATCAAGCTGCACCCGCGCCACCCGGCCACGGCGTATGCCTACTACCTGCGCGGCCTGATCAATTTCAACCGCAACCTGGGCTTCCTGGACCGATTCCTGCCGACCGACACCTCGCAGCGTGATCCCGGCGCCGCGCTCGATTCCTACAAGGATTTCAGCGAGGTGATCCGCCAGTTTCCCGATAGCGAGTACGCCGAGGATGCTGCACGCAGAATGCTCTACCTGCGCAACAACCTCGCGCGCTTCGAGGTGCATGTCGCGCGTTACTACCTGCGCCGCGGTGCCTACCTCGCCGCGGCCAATCGTGCCGAGTACGTGGTGCAGAACTATCAGCGCACGCCCGCGTTGCGGGACGCGCTCGACGTCATGATCGACGCCTATGGCCGCCTCGGCATGACGGATCTCCAGGATGACGCGCGCCGCGTGCTGGCGCTCAACGAGAGCAGCGGCGCGCTGATCCCCGATCCGCAAAAGATCGAGGACAAGCCGCTCGGATTGAAGGTTTGGGAATTTTTCGAACTGGACGTGAACTGAGCGTGCTCGCCTGCGCCGTGCAGGCGGCGGCATCGCCGCGACGACACTCAGATCGCTTCGTCGTCCTGCTCACCCGTGCGGATACGCACGACTTTCTCGACCGTGGTGACGAAGATCTTGCCGTCGCCGATCTTACCCGTACGTGCCGCCGTGGTGATCGCCTCGATGCAGGCGTCGACCTTGTCGTCGCTGACCACGACGTCGATCTTCAGCTTGGGCAGGAAATCGACCACGTATTCGGCACCGCGGTACAACTCGGTGTGGCCCTTCTGTCGACCGAAGCCCTTGACCTCGATCGCTGTCATTCCGGTGACACCGATGTTCGACAGGCTTTCACGCACGTCGTCGAGTTTGAACGGCTTGATGATGGCCTCGACTTTCTTCATCACTAATTCTCCAGGGATCGGGAAATGTTGGCAGATGCCCGTGGCGCATCAGTTTAATCGGAATCCGTTGACGATGGGATAGCGGCGGTCACGACCATAGGCGCGGCGGGTGATCTTCACGCCCGGCGGTGCCTGTCGCCGCTTGTACTCGTTGCGGTCCACGAGGCGCGCAATGCGCTCGACTTCGGCGCGCGGATAACCGGCAGCGACGATGTCGTCGACGGCTTTGTCCTGCTCGACGTATAGCGCAAGCACGGCGTCGAGCAGATCATAGTCTGGCAGGCTGTCGCTGTCCTTCTGGTCGGGACGCAATTCAGCGGAAGGTGGACGATCGATGACGCGCTGCGGAATGATTTCGCCATCGCGATTGCGCCAACGCGCGAGTCGGTAGACCAGGGTCTTGGGCACATCTTTGAGCGGCGCGAATCCCCCGGCCATATCGCCATACAAGGTCGCATAGCCGACCGACATCTCGCTCTTGTTGCCGGTCGTCAGCAGCATGTGTCCACGCTTGTTGCTGATCGCCATGAGTACGATGCCGCGACAGCGCGCCTGGATATTCTCTTCGGTGATATCCACGTCCGCACCCGCGAAGGTCGGCGCCAGCATCGCAAGGAAAGCGTCGAACGCGGGCTCGATCGAGATGCTCTGGTGTTTGACATCCTGCGCACGTGCCTGCGCCAGCGCATCGAGATTGCTGATATCCGCGGTGTAACGCGACGGCATCGACACCACTTCGACGCTCTCCGCACCCAATGCGTCGACCGCGATCGCCAGCGTGAGCGCCGAATCGATGCCGCCCGACAGACCGAGCACGACCGAGCTGAAGCCGTTCTTGTAGACGTAATCGTGCGTGCCGCACACCAACGCGCGGTACACCTCTTCCTCCGCGCCGAGCAGTGCCGCAATCGAGCCTGCACGTGGTTGTGCACCGTCGAACGACACCAGCGTCTCGCCGGACGCGAACACCGGCGCACGGTGTTTGATGACGCCGTGGTCATCGACCACGAACGAGCCACCGTCGAACACCAGCTCGTCCTGGCCACCGACCAGGTTGACGTAGACGACGCTGACACCGAACCGCCGTGCGCGGTCGCCGACCATCGCCTCGCGCTCGCGCACTTTGCCCTGATGAAACGGTGATGCATTGAGGTTCAGCAGCACCTGTGCGCCCGCCGCCGCTGCGCGCTGCACCGGCTGGTCGAACCAGATGTCTTCACATACGGTAAGACCGAACGTGACACCGTTCTGCTCGAACACGACGGCGTGTGCTCCCGGTTCGAAATAGCGACGTTCGTCGAACACGCTGTAGTTGGGCAGCCGCATCTTGCGGTACTCGAGTTCGACCACGCCGTCGCGCAGCAATCCGGCGACGTTGTACCGTACGCCGTCACGCATCGCCGGATAACCGACGACCAGCGTGATACCGCGGGCGGCCGCAGCGATATCGCGCAGAGCGGCAGCCACGCGCTCATCGCATGCCGGTCGCAACAGCAGGTCTTCGGGCGGATAACCCGTGAGCGTGAGTTCCGGAAACACGATGATGTCGGCCTGTCCCTTGAGACGGGCCGCGCAGTCGATCACCTGGCGGGCGTTAGCGGCGATATCGCCGACCAGCAGATTGAGTTGGGCAAGCGCAACGGTGGTCAAAATTCCGTGGTCTCCGTGGAAACGGGGCCCAAGATTACACCATTGCTGAACGCGCGACGCGTTGCCGCGGCGCCTTTGACGCCGCGACGTTGACGTTTTGACGGCGGCGCTGGCTCAGCCGAGCAGTTCCGCCATGCGCGCGCCGATCTGCGCGGGCGAACGCACGGTGGCGACACCGGCGGCTTCGAGCGCCGAGAACTTGCCGTTCGCCGTCCCCTTGCCACCACTGATGATCGCGCCGGCATGCCCCATACGCTTGCCCGCTGGTGCCGTCACGCCAGCGATGTAGGCGACCACCGGCTTGCTGACGTTGGCGGCGATGTACTCAGCCGCGTCCTCTTCGGCACTGCCACCGATCTCGCCGACCATGACGATGCCTTTGGTCTGACGGTCTTTCTGGAACAACTCCAGGCAATCGATGAAGTTCATGCCGTGGATGGGGTCGCCACCGATGCCGACACAGGTGCTCTGCCCAAGCCCCGCGCGCGACGTCTGGAACACCGCCTCGTAGGTCAGCGTGCCGGAGCGCGAGACGATGCCGATCTTGCCCTTCTTGTGGATCGCGCCGGGCATGATGCCAATCTTGCATTCACCGGGCGTGATCACGCCGGGGCAGTTGGGACCGACGAGGCGGACGTCGCTGCCCGCAAGTGCGGCACGCACCTTGAGCATGTCGAGTACCGGGATACCCTCGGTGATGCAGACCACGACCTTGATGCCGGCATCGGCCGCCTCGAGGATCGCGTCGGCCGCGAACGCCGCCGGCACGTAGATCATGCTCGCATCGGCACCGGTCTCGGCGACCGCATCGTGCACGGTATCGAATACCGGCCGGTCGAGATGGTTCTGTCCGCCCTTACCCGGGGTCACGCCGCCGACCAGGTTGGTGCCGTAGGCGATAGCCTGTTCGGAATGGAAGGTCCCCTGCTTGCCGGTAAAGCCCTGGCAGATCACCTTGGTTTGCTTGTTGATCAGGATGCTCATGTCAGTTCCTAGCGGTTCAGGAGCGCTTGGCGCGCTTGCGCTTACGGGCCGCGGCAACCACCTTTTCGGCCGCTTCGGTCAGATCGGATGCCGTCTCGAGCGCCAGCCCGCTGTCGTCGAGCAGCTTGAGGCCTTGCGGCGCGTTGGTACCCTCCAGCCGGATCACCACAGGCACCTGGATACCGACCTCACGCACCGCCGCGATGATGCCCTCGGCGATGAGGTCGCAACGCACGATGCCACCGAAGATATTGACCAGCACCGCCCGCACCTTGTCGTCGGACAGGATGATCTTGAACGCCTCGGCAACACGCGCCGCGGTCGTGCCGCCGCCGACATCGAGGAAGTTGGCCGGCGAACCGCCGTGCAGCTGCACCAGGTCCATGGTCGCCATCGCCAACCCGGCGCCGTTGACCATGCAGCCGATATTGCCGTCGAGGGTGATGTAGTTGAGATCGTGTTCGGCGGCAGCGGCCTCGCGCGGATCCTCCTGGCTGATGTCACGCATCGCCTGCAGGTCCTTGTGCCGATACAGCGCGTTGCCGTCGAGATTGATCTTGGCATCGAGCGCGAGCAAGTCGCCGTCGGGTGTCACCACGAGCGGATTGATCTCGACCAAGCTCGCGTCCTCACTGAGGAACAGCTTGATCAGGCCGAACAGGATCTTCTGGAATTGCTTGACCTGGTCGGCGGTAAAGCCGAGCGCGAAACCAAGCCGGCGCGCCTGGTAGGGCTGGACACCCGCAGCCGGATCGATCAGCGTCGTGACGATCTTTTCCGGCGTCTCGGCCGCGACCTCCTCGATGTTCATACCCCCGGCACGTGAGGCCATGACGAGCACGCGCCGCGTTGCGCGGTCGACCAGCGCACTGAGGTAGAGCTCTTCGGCGATCGCCGTCGGCTGTTCGACCAGGATATAACTGACGGGAAGCCCGCCCGGCCCCGTCTGTTTGGTGACGAGGCGCTCGGCGAGCATGCGCTTGGCCTCTTTCTCGACCTTGGCCGGCGAATTCACCAGCACCACGCCACCGGCCTTGCCACGCCCGCCCGTATGCGCCTGGGCCTTGACCACCCAAAGCTTGCCGCCCATGTCCTGCGCGGCCTCGCGCGCCTCTTTGGCGGTTTCGACGGCATAACCGAAGGGCACCGGTATTCCGTAACCGGCGAACAGCTTTTTGGATTGGAATTCGTGAAGGTTCACACTTGGTACCTCGTCGAGGCGATAATGGCGGAAAAAGCACGCGTGGGACGACGCGGCAGCGCATTCGACACCTTCACGTCCGTCGGCCGCCCGCCACGCAACTGCAGCCGCGCGGCAAACCGCCGATAGCAACCGTGATGGCGGGCCTGTCGAATCGCTGGAGTCCCCTACGGTGGTGAATTCCGGCATTCTGGTGCAGAAAGCGCGGAATCGCAAAAAGACAAATCACTGTTCAGTATTACGCACCACGATGCATATCCAAGCCAGCGACAAAGCGGATGCCGATGCGCCGCCGTTCCGGCCGCGACTCGTCCCCGCGGGTGACGGGGCACACCTTCACTTCTACCTGATCTACCGCGTCGCACTCGGCGTGGCATTGCTGCTGGTCTACTTCGGCATCGGCAGGGGGCCGCTGGGCACCCATCTGCCGCAGGTGTTCACGGTTGCCGTCCATCTCTACATGGTGGCGTCCGTCGTCGCGCTATTGATGCACCTGCGCGGCGTCGGCGATGCCGAGAAACAGGGCCAGATCGCGGTATTTCTCGATATTCTGCTGATCACGGTGATGATGCATGCCAGTGGCGGCGTGCAGTCGGGACTGGGCATGCTGATCGCGGTATCGATCGCGCTCGGCAGCCTCGGGCTCGTGGGGCATACGGCACTGCTGTTCGCTGCCATTGGCACGCTGGCGGTGCTGACCGAGCGCATTTATTCGCACATCGTCAATGCCTTCAACGACACCGCCTACACCCAGGCCGGCCTGCTCGGCATCT
>JAGRHA010000435.1 GCA_020445205.1 Gammaproteobacteria bacterium | reverse complement strand
CGCTTTCAATAACGGCCATGCTGATGGCTGATGTAATTGCTCATCTCAACGAACTGCGCGTTCATGCGCCCGACGATGCGATGAACCGCACGTACGACAGCCCGCATCACTTCGTACACCAGCTGTGGATCCGTCGTCAGGAAAGACTCGAGATCGGCACGCGACAGGGCGATCAATTCACACTGCCCGGCTGACCGGATGGCGGCCGTGTGCGCGACACCGTCGACGAAGCCGAGGATCCCCGCCATGTCGCCTTCGTGCAGCGTCTGCAACGGTACGTGCTCGCCGCCCCCGGCGGTGCGGTATACCTCGAGCTTGCCACTGACGACCACGTAGAGCGTGTCGTCGCTGTGTCCTTCCTCCAACAGCAGGGCATCCTGGTCCAGACAGATCGCACTCGCGGCTTCGGCCAACGCGCGGCACTGCGGGTCGCTGAGATCGGCACCGAGTGGGGACTCGCGGATCACCCTGGCGCTGACGATGGGGGTGTCAGGATCGCTGGACATGGCAATCTCCTCGAATGGGTGGCCCTACAAAAAGTATAAATGTCGACCCCGATCCGACCCTGCGCCAGATCAGGCATTCACGGAATTTCGCATTTGCGCAGCAGGCCGATGGCGCCCAGTGCTGCGTAGCTGAGTGCGGACAGCACGACCAGTCCGCTGAACCCCAGCTCCGCGCTAAGCAGCGGTGCCGTAGCGGCGGCGATCACCGATGCGCAGCCGTTGATGCCCCAAGCCCAGGGCACCAGCGGTGCGGCATGTCGCTGCAAGGCCGTCAAACCCACGGGAAAAGGGATGCCCATCGCGAATGCGGGCGGTGCCAGCAGCAGCAGGGCGATCACGGCCCTGATCGCTAGCGGAGCATTGGCGGTGTACTCGAACAGGCCGGGCAGGGCGACGAGGTACACCACGGCAGACGCCACGATGACGACGACGGCATTACGCAACAGCCGCCGGCCACCGCTCACTGCGCGTCGCTGCGACCAGGCGCTGCCGGCACCGGCGAACAGCAGCATGCCCGCGAGTACGACACTGGTGGCGTACAGCGGGTGGCCGAGAAACATCTGCAAGTGGTCGATCCAGGCGATCTCCAGCGTCAGGAATGCGCCACCGATGAGCCCGAAGTAGGCCAGGGTACGTAGCCAGGGTACCCGCCGGTCGGCGGGTGTCGAAGGCCGGCGCAACAGGGCCAGTGGCAACAGGATCAGCAACACAGCCGCAGCGCCGGTGACCGACGCCACCGCAAGCGCGAGCAAGAAGCCGGTATCGAGGCGCGTCCAGTCCGAACGCTGGCCGGATTGCACGGCCGAAAGCCACTCACGCCAGCATGTCGACAGCCAGGGGTAGGGGCGATCGTCAGTGATCGGCTCGCGCCGCGGCGGGTCGTCGCATCCGCCAGCCTCTACCTCGGCGAGGACCTGCCGCGCGCCATCGTGAAACAGTGGCGACGGTTGCTGCTGGAAGCGGTTGACCTCGTCGCGCGAGATAGCGGGCAGCCACACCAGGTCGAACGCGAACTGCGCGCCAAACGTGCGCATCGCCTGCAGCTCGCCAGCATTCCATGCTGTCGGCGTTGCCAAAATCACGAAGCGGTTCCAGGCACGCAGCATGGCGAGATGCTGTTCGGGGTGAGTGACGCCCGTCGCACGTAACGCATGCTTTAAGGTGTCGAGTATGCGCAGCGAGAGTCGCGGTGGCAGTCGGGTTGGTCCTTCGATCGCGAGCACGCCACGATGGCTGAGGCGGCGCAGATAGACGCTGAGTGCCTCGACAGTTGCCTCGTGATCGATCGACAAAGCGTCTAGCCCGGCGGGGTCAGCGCTCAATGCCAAGGTGATGAGGTCGAAGTCCTCTGTACTCGCCGCCATTGCGGCACGCGCCGCCTGCGTCTGCCACACGACCCCCTCCGAAAGGCAGACCTCGGGCTGCAGCCATGCGTAGCGTCCACACACCAGCATTTGCAGATGCGGTCGTGTATCGACTGCAAGCACGCGTTGGGCGCCCAGGTGCAGCGCCTGCTGCACGCGTGCGCCGGTACCCGCCTGCAACACCGCGACACGTGTCAGTGGTCGGCCGATCCGGAAAGGCAATGCACCGAGCGACTCGGTGAGAAACCGTGAAGCATCGGGTTGCTGCCGGAAGTCGACGAGCGTGCCGCTGAGTTCTCCGTCGATGTACAAGGCACGCTGCTTGGGTGGCAGTGACCTGGCGAGCAGACTCAGACCGGGGGCACTGCGGATCGGGATGACCGGGTTGTCGACGATGTCGATACGGCCTTCGATATCGCTCGTGCTGTGCTCGATTGACGCACCGTCGACGGCCAGTGCCCGGCTCAGGTCCTTATAGATTGCGGGCACCAACTCACCACTGGGGACAAGCGCATGCATGACGATCAATCCCAGCACGACGAGCGTCACGCGGCGCGGGTACCAACGCAACGAGACGGCCGCGACGATCGCGCTCAGCGCGCTCACGGGTAACAGCCAGTGCAGTACGCGGGCGGCATCTGTGATCGTCAGTGCACCGAGCAGCAGCAGGGTGCCCGCGGCAGCGCCCATGAGGTCGGCCGCGTAAAGCGTCGCCACCCGTGTACGCGTTACCCACAACGCCAGACCGATGCCGTTCGCAGCGATGAAGAACGGCACGGCCAGCACGAGGAATGTCGTGGTGAGCGGGATCAGCTGACGGGGTTCCCACACCAGCGCGAGCGGATCGAACGCGATGCGCTGCGCCAAGTGCACGCAGAAAACGACCGCGACGCCGAACAGCAGCAGGTGGGCGACGAAGGTCGCAGCGAAATGCCGTCGCAGGCGATTGCCGAACAGCACGAGAAATGTGCCACTGGCGCCGTAGCCCAGCAGCGCGAGGCTGATCGCGACCGAAACCAGGTGATGCCAGTGGACGATCGCGAATATGCGCGTGAGCAGGATCTCGTACGCCAGCGCGGCGGCCGAGATCAGGGCGATGGCGGCATACGGCGGCTTGTCGTCCGCGGGAGCCTTTGGCGCAGCGTGGTGGCGCATTGCATCGTCAGCGCACGCCGGTGAGCGGCACGAAAGTGACCGGCATCAATTCGCGCGTGCGGATCTGACCTTCGGCATCGCGCTCGACCATGACCAGTTTCTGCGTCGTGTAGCGGCTGCCGACGGGGATTACCATGCGGCCTCCGGACTTCAGTTGCTGGATCAGTGGCGGTGGAATGTGATCATTGGCCGCCGTTACGATGATTGCATCGAACGGCGCGTGTTCCGGCCAGCCGAAATAGCCGTCGCCAAGCCGTGTCTGTGCGCTGCTATAGCCGAGTTCATCGAGGGTGCCGCGCGCACGCTGCGCGAGTTCGGCGACGATCTCGACGCTGAACACCTGTGCGCCGAGTTCGGCGAGGATCGCCGCCTGGTATCCCGAGCCTGTACCGAGTTCGAATACCTTGTCGCCGGGTTGCACGGCGAGCAGTTCGCTCATGATCGCGACGATCAGCGGTTGCGAGATCGTCTGGCCATAGCCGATTGGCACGGGGCGGTTCTCGTAGGCGGCAGTGCGTTGGTCTTCCGGGATGAAGCGTGGCCGCGGTACCGCTTCGAGGGCTGCGCGCACGCGCGGCGACAGGCGCGCAAAGCCGGTCTCGCCAGCGAGGTGCGCGAGCAGCATGTCCACTTCCTGCCACAGCGCACGACTCGCGACCGAGGGCCAGGCACCGCCCTGCGCCGGTACTGCGGCGGGCAGCAGCATCACGGCAAGGAACAGCGCCGCCGACAACGAGGGTGGTTGGGGCATGTGAACCTCCCTGGGGTTGAGTCTACTCCTGGATAAAGTATGGGCCTTGCGGCGATGTACGCGGGTGGTGCCGGAACGTCTCTTTGCGCCGGGTCAGGCGAGGGAGAAGGTGAACAGGTTCAGCAACAACAGCACGATGCCGACGAAACCCATCGTCTGGAACAATTTTTCGCGACGTTGCCGCCGGGCGATGAGATCCGCCGTCGCACGACGAATGTCATCGTCGTAACGCGATGCGGTCTGCGGATCGAGATATACGCGGTGATGGCGCAGGTCGAGCGATTCGAGCGCAGCGATGGCGGTGACCAGATCGGTCCGATATAGATGGGCATCGATATCCAGCAGCCGTCTTCGCAACAGCTCGTGCGTATGCATCAGCGCCGCTTCGGCATCGTTGAAGCGGGCGACATAGTGCACGTGCGGTGATGGTTCGGCGTTGGCTGATGTCACCGGTGACGTCGCAGTCAGGAGAATGCGTACGAGGCCCGGATGTTCGTCGTGCGTCTCGACCGACAGATACGCGTTGATCACGCTGGCTCTCCGCTGACAGTCCCTGATTCAAGTGTGAACGTCGGGCCGCCTGTTTGCCAGATGTGCGCGGGTCGCCGGATCAGCTTTCTTCGTGGCGCTTGCGGTATTCGGGCCACAGATGGCGTACCGCCTCCGTGCCTTCCGCGAGTGCGTGGCAGGTGTCGATGAAATCGGTGGGTGGCGCGACGCTGTCGTCGAGGTGCTGCCCGGTTTCACCGCGCCATGCATATACGGTTTGCACGGCCGTCGTCGCCAGTGGCCCGAGTAGTTCGACCAGGTGCGTACACCCCCAACGGCCGCCGAGCAGCAACCTTACCTTGGCCGTCCAACCCGGTTCGATGCGCTGCCCGACGAGTTTCTCGAAGCGGTCGGGAAAGTGCGGGCAGGCGGGATAAGGCGCATGCACCGTCGTCGCCGTGAGCGCGATGACCGTGAGATCGGCATCGACAGTCATGCGCAGCCACATCTCGTGCAGGTGCTCGCCGGGAGGGATCTTGCCGCGCCCGAAGGTGGCCATTTCCTCCGTCCGGGTGTCGATGAGACTGCCTTCGATGTCCCAAAGCCCGTCCTCGCGATGGAAACCCTGACACTCGATGCGCCGGGTATGCACGAGTTCGCGCCCGGATGCTGGTGGTAGCGACATTTAAATTACTCGTAAAAACAAGGGGTTGAGAATTATTTGTTGCGGCGCAACATTTTTTTTCTGCAAGGGCTTGACATTTCCCCGGCAGGACCGATATTGTGCATTGCAACATTGTTGCGCTGCACAAATCAATCGTCACTACGACCCGGGAGAACCTGTCATGAACAATGAATTTATGGAAATGGTAAACCAGTTCAACGAGAACGTCTTCGCTTCGGCCAAGCGTATCGGTGAGCTCAATATGCGTACCTTCGAGCAGCTTGCCAGCAAGCAGGCCAAGGTCATGAACGAGTGCTTCGAGTCCAGCGCCAAGCAGGTCGAAGTGCTGACCACCGCGAAGGACTACAAAGACGCCGTGTCCGCCCAGGCAGAACTGCTCAAGGCCTGCAACGCCAAGTTCCTCGCCAACCTGCGTGAGACCACGGAAATGCTGACCGCCATGCGCGACGAGATGTCGGGCCTGGTCGAAGAAGCCGTCAAGTACACCAGCGACAGCGTCGAGAAAGCCGGCGAGCTGGTCACCAAGAAAGCCGCTTGAGGCCGCGATCGACGGAGCGGTGACAGATACCGCTCCGTCGCCTGAAGCTGAATTTGAATCTGGCATCACGATAAGAAACGACAACGGAGTCTACGAATGACCAAACGAGTTGCTTTTGTCACCGGCGGAAACGGCGGTATCGGTTCTGCAATCTGTCGCGAACTGGCCAAGCAGGGCCATAGCGTCGTGGCGGGTTATTTCCCACCGGAAAAGGAATCGGCCGAAGCATGGCAGAAGCAGATGCATGACGAAGGCTTCGCGATCGGTCTGGCAGCCGTCGATGTGTCCAGCTTCGAGGACTGCGAACGCGCCGTGGCCGAGATCGGTGACGAGTTCGGCAGCGTCGATATCCTGGTGAACTGCGCCGGCATCACGCGCGACGGTACGTTGAAAAAGATGCCGGAAGCCAACTGGAAGGCGGTCATCTCGACCAACCTCGACAGCGCGTTCAATGTTACGCGCCATGTCGTCAACGGCATGCTCGATAAGGGCTGGGGCCGCATCATCAACATCGCCTCGGTCAACGGCCAGCGTGGCCAGTTCGGTCAGGCCAACTACTCGGCCGCCAAGGCGGGTATGCACGGATTCACGATGGCGGTCGCGCTCGAGACGGCTGCCAAAGGCATCACGGTCAACACGGTTTCGCCGGGCTATATCGCCACGGCCATGACCGAGGCGATGCCGGAAGAAGTATTGCAGTCGATCGTCAACAGCGTGCCGATGCGTCGCATGGGCAAGCCGGAAGAGATCGCGAATACGGTTGCGTGGCTGGCGAGTGAAGAGAACGCCTACACGACCGGCGCGAACATCCCGGTGAACGGTGGCTTGTTCACCAGTCACTGACGGCGACCAAAGTTCCCTCCTGGCAGAGGAATCTGCCCCCTCTGCTT
This sequence comes from Gammaproteobacteria bacterium, assembly GCA_020445205.1. GTDB lineage: Bacteria > Pseudomonadota > Gammaproteobacteria > Chromatiales > Chromatiaceae > Thiosocius. The sequence continues at coordinate 11,403 of JAGRHA010000435.1, read as the reverse complement.
ATTGCTTTGGCGCCCCTCTGCGGGCGCCCATTTTTTGTTCGGTGGGAGGGAATCAGAAATCTGTCCCTGCGTAACACGGGGCTACGTTGACGCAGATTTAAGCTAGGGTAAGTCTGACGATATCAAGGAAGCGAAAACCGGCGGGGAGACGCCATAAGAACCGAAACAAACTGCGAATCAGGTGTGCACCGACCGGAGAGTCACCCGAACAAGGCAGGCCTGGGCGCGGTTAACGGATGGAGTGATTCATGAGTATTTCGCCGCCCAGTTACAAGCAGAACCGGCTGAAGCAGCTGCGCGCGTTCTGCAAGACTGTGGAAACCAAGAACATCTCGCGTGCCGCCGAGAAGCTGTTTCTGACCCAACCCACGATCTCGCTGCAGATCAAAGCGCTCGAGCGTGAACTCGATATCGTGGTGTTTGAACGCCACGGTCCACAGATCCGCATCACACCCGATGGCGAACTGCTGTACGAGATCGCCAAGCCCCTGCTCGAGGGCATCGACAACCTCGCACAGACCTTTGCGAGTAAAAGTGGTCGCCTCGATACCGGTGAACTGACCATCGTCGCCGGTGAATCGACGATTCTGTACCTGCTGCCGGATTTCGTTTCGTGCTTCAAGGAACGGCACCCCGGCATCCATATCAAGCTGCTCAACGAAACCGGTCGTGACGGTCTTGCGAAATTGCGCTCGGATGCCGCCGATTTCGCGGTTGGCCCGATGGTCGAAGGGCAGGCCGATCTCGAGTACCGGCCACTGTTCTCGTTCGAGCAGGTCCTGATCGTTCCGCTCGATCACCCGTTGGCCCGACGCACCAAGGTCACGCTCGAGGATATCAGCCCCTATGGCCTGATCCTGCCCCCGCGTCAGCTCAACCATTGGCGCACCGTCGACCTGGTGTTCGAACAGCATGGCGTGCCGTACAGCGTCGTCCTCGAGGCGGGCGGCTGGGAGGTCATCAAACGCTACGTCGAACAGGGCATCGGTATTTCGATCGTCAACGAGATCTGCCTGACGGGCAAGGAGCGCCTGGCGGTGATCCCGCTCGAAGACTATTTCCCGCGCCGCACCTACGGCGCAGTGACCCGTCGTGGCAAGTTCCTCACGCCGCCGGCGCAGGCCTTCCTCGACGCGATGTCGACGCTGCAATGCAAGCTGCCGTACAAGCTTGCCGTGGCCCACAGCCGTGAAGAAGTCGTCGAGCCGAGTGAACTCGATCCACGACACCTGCCGACCAACATCGACGATCTGGAATGACATCGGCGCACGTACGCCTGCGGGTACACGGCCGTCATGTGGCTTGATCTCTTGGCGCTGATCTGGTTCCTCGCGTGCTGGGTGGGTTACACCCGGTACGCGAAGAAGCGTTCGGCCAGCGAGGTTTGTCTTGCCAGCGTCATGCACATGTACCGCCGCGAGTGGATGGTGCAGATGATGTATCGCGACAACCGCATGTCCGATATGTCGGCGGTGAGCACGCTGGAGCGCAATGTCTCGTTCTTCGCATCGAGTGCGCTGCTCATCCTGGCAGGTATTCTGACCCTGTTCAGCTATATCGATCAGGCCATCGTGCTGTTCCGTGAACTGCCGCTGTCGGTGGAGCAGAGCCGGCTGCAGTGGGAGTCTAAGGTCCTGCTGCTTGCCGTGATCTTCGTCTATGCGTTCTTCAAGTTCACCTGGAGCATGCGCCAGGTCGGGTTTGCCACAGTGCTGATCGGCGCGGCGCCAAACGCCAACAATCCGGATCTCAGCGAGAATGCGTTACGTGAGACGTCGGAGCGGGCAGCGCGCGTGGTGTCGATGGCAGCACACCATTTCAACTTCGGTCTGCGTTCCTATTACTTCGCGCTGGCCGTGTTGGCCTGGTTCGTCAGCCCGTGGCTGTTCATGGCGGCGGCGACCCTCGTCGTGCTGGTTCTCTATCGTCGCGAATTTCACTCCTCTGCGTTATCGACATTGATGGCGAGCCGTTCCGGAGTAAACTGAACGCCCGACAGCGCGGATCCGTCGCCGCGTTTCGAGCCGGAGGTTGAGGCTTGGATCTGTTCGTCTACGGCACGCTCATGTTGCCAGAGATCATGCATGCGGTGTCCGGATACGCCGGAACCGGTATGCCGGCACGGCTCCACCATCATCGCCGTCGCTGCCTGGTCGGTGAATCGTATCCCGCGATCGTGCCGCAGCGTGGCGAACACGTCGATGGCGTGCTCTACCGTGATCTGTCGGTGCGCCAGGTTCGTTTACTGGACCGTTTCGAGGGCAGCATGTATCAGCGTGTCACCGTCGCGGTCGAGTCGCGTGGTCGCGTCTCGCTCGCCGCGGTCTATCGCCTCGCACCGGCATATCGCCGACGCCTCCACCACGTCGCATGGTCGCTGCAGCAGTTCGTCGCACGGGATCGGAAGGCATTCGTCAGCGGCTACCGCGGATTCCGCGGGCGGCACACCCGCAGGAGCGGATATGAGTGATGACGGTGCGCTGATAGAAGGTTATGAAGAAGACCGCCCGGCGCTCGATGTCGCTTGCATCAATGCGCGCACGCACTATGCGTCGTTGGTGTCGTCGACCGGGAATCACTGCCAGGTGTGGCGCAGTACGCGCAAGCGCATCGCTGATGACAGTAGCGACAGCCACGTCGAATTCGTCATCAAGTATCCACGCGACTACTTCTCCATCGGTGATGCGCGCATCCTGGCGCGGCACTACCGCTCGCTACGCGAGTCGCTGGGCGATATCGTTCCAGAGGCGCTGTTCGTGATGTCGGAGATCGACGGGCGACCCAACCTGTTCGTGCTCGCGCGGGCCGTCAATATCTGGTTCAACATCGCCAATCCCCTCAACCGCGAAGAGGCCATCGGGTTGCTGCGCGATCATCCCCTGGCGTGGGCCCAACTCAAGACCTTCATCGCGGCCGCGCGACGCTGGCGCGAAGGCGACAATCCGCGCGTCATCGATCTTTTCGGCCTCGATAATCTGGTCATGGACAATCAGCGCCAGATCCGTTTCATCGACAGCTTCTACGTGTTTTTCTTCGAAGACCTGCTGCACATGCTGGGTGGCGAGCGCGACCATGATCTCGAAGACAAGATCGGCACGTCATTGAAGCGTCTCGCCTATCTGGAGGAGATCCTGGCGTTTTCCGACCCCGAGGGATGACGGTACGCCGTCACGCGCTGTCTTGTCCTGCCTGCTTGACGGCTGCCGTATCAAGCCGTCGGATCATCTGCTGGATGAGTTGGACGTATTCGTCACCCTTTGCCGAGTAGGCATCGAGTCCGCTCGCCAGTGCGTGGCCGTCGAGCGCCTGTCCCTGCGCGCGCATTCTTGCACGCAGATTGCGCAGCTCGGCATACGCCGGGTGACTGTTGAGCGTCAGCATGTAGTAGCGGATGGATTCGGCCTCGGTCGAGAACTTGCGCACCAGATGGGTCTTTCCAGGCGCGCGCTTCAACGGCACGATGCCTTTGTCCTCGTCGTAGGTCCAGATGCCGAAGAGGTTGTTGGCCTCGCGTGCGAAGCGCGAGGTGCCCCATGCGCTTTCGTTTGCGGCCTGGGCAACGGCGAGCGATGCGGGAATCTCGTCGATACGCAGTAGCAGTTCCCGCTGTGCAGACGCGTCGTCGAGGATGTCGCCATCGACCCGGTAGCGGCGTGCGAGGGCTTGGAGTTCAGAACGTTGTTCGTTATCCAGCGTGTCGCCTTGGGCGAGGATGGCCAGATGCTGTTGCGTGTCACGGCGCAGTGCGTGCAGGCGACGGTTCTCGTCAGCGATCAAGGGTTGCAGTCTGGCGATGAAGGCATCCTTGCGTGATGTCGATGCGCTGGGTTGGGGATCGGGCGCCCCAGGGCTCGTCTGCTCAGTTGCTCGTGGTGCCGCTGTGGTGGCCGGTGCGGGGCGCTGGGTCGGCTGCACCGGAACACGACGGTGGGCGGGATTGCGATAGGGCGCGTAACCCATGGCCGGACCACCAAATGGGGCGTAAGGCTGGCGCGGGTAGTCGGCGTACGGCGGGGCGTAGGCCCAATAGGCATTGGGTGGTGGCGCGGGATACGGCGACAGTGCCGCTACATATTGCGAAGCGGTCAGCGCCACGAGCGCGGCACCTATGCGCGGCCAAAAGTGCTGCACCGGTTTGTCTCTCGTTGCAAATACGTTACGGCCAGAAGATTAGCAAATAATGAAATACTAAACAAACTTGTTCGAGCCGATGCTCAATAGGCCTCGCGATACCAATCGCCGTCGGCTTCACGGCGAATCCAGTTGTGGCTGTACCAGGCATAGCGTTCCGATTGCGGGTCGGGCAGCGTGCAGTTGGTCCTGTTGCGTCCGACGTTGAGACGCCCTTTCGGCTTGATCACGACGCCGCCGAGCGGTTGATCCAGCCATTCGTACTGGACGTCGGGGCTACCGTTCAGGTAGCAGGTCAGGTGCTCCCGGTTGCGCACGTCGGGCCGGAACACCAGGGTCAGCGAAGGTTGCCATTCGTCGAGTGCGACCACGGGGTCGGTCGGGAACGCGCCGGTGATCGGCAGCGGCAGACTGTTCACCTTGTTGGGGAAGCTGCGCATGCCGGCATAGATGCTCGCCATCGGGAAGCGCGGCAGCGCGCCAAAATCCGCTGCGCGCCATGCCGGTCCCGATTGCTGACCGAATGCGACCAAGCCCATCGATTCGATGATGGCCTTGAGTTCGTCGTTGTATTCGCCATAGGGATAGGCGAACAGCGTCGGACGTTGCCCGAGTTCGGCGGTGATCCGGTTCTGTGCCGTCTGCACATCGGCGGCGATGCGCTGTTCCCAGTCGACGTCGGTCTCAGCCGTGAGGCGTCGCAACAGATGGGCGTGGGTATGACTGTGGTTTTCGAAGCGAATCCCGGCATCCTGCTGCATCTCGCGCATCTGCGCCCAGCTGAGGTGTGAGCGATATCCGCGGTCCACGGCCTCGGTGCTGACGAACACGGTCAGCGGAAAGCCATAACGCTTCACGCGCGGGTAGGCATCGGTGTACGCCGAACTGTAGGCATCGTCGATCGACAGCGCGATGCACTTGTCCGGTAACTCGGCCCCGCCACGCAGGCGTTCGACCACATCGGCGAGCGGCAACACCGCATGATCGTTTACCAGCAGATAGTCGAGGTGTTGCTGGAACTGCTCCGGGGTCACGCTGGTGATGCCCGGCGTGTCTTCGCTGATATGGTGATACTGCAGGAACACGCAGTGGTCCGCTGCCTGAGCAGAAAATGCGATGAAGCCGGTGACAAGCACGGCGAGGGGGTTGAAGAGGTTCACGTGTTTCTCGGTATTTCGTAGCCCGACTGCGGGCCGGTTTCAGCGATAGCCGGGGGCCGCTCCTGCGAAGACGGCCAGGGGGACGATCGTCGTCACGACGCGGCAACGCACATAGCCGACGGCGACGCGCAGCACATGGTAATGCATTCGAAGAAAAAGCGCCGAGGGACAAACCCGCAGCCGACGTCAGCAGGTGACTGTCTGCGGTTACCTGTGCGGATTGAGGGTCGCGGGCGGCTTAGCGTTGTTTGAGATTGTTCCCGACCAACTCGACCAGGCTTTCGACACCGCGATCCCATTCGGTACGCATCGCGCCCGCAAGCAGGTTGACGCGGCAACTGCCGCAGGCCGTGACCACGGTATCTGCGCGTGTGGATTCGACCTGTTCGCGCTTCAGATCGAACGCCGCGTTGCGCATCGGCTCGGCGCGCTCCATCACGAAAAGCCCGGCACCGCCGCCACAGCAGAAGTTGGTGGCCTGGTTGCAGGGCATCTCGTCGAGGTCGACACCGAGTGCATCGAGCACGACGCGCGGCTCGCGGAACACGCCGCCGTGTCGACCGACTTTGCAGGGATCATGGTAGGTGACGTGTTTGTCGCGTCCGATCGGTTCCACCTGTAGCCGCCCGGCAGCGATCTCGTTGCCAAGGAACTCCGAGATCGCCATGACCTCGAACGGCAGCGCCCCGCCATGCTCGTTGGCACCTTCCCAGCGCAGGGCGGGATAGGCATGACCACACTCCGGCACGATGACCAGTTTTGCACCGAGCGCGATCGCCTGGGTGGTGATGCGCTCTGATGCACTCTTCTGCACTTGCTCGTAACCCGACAACAGGCCGAAGTTTGCGCCTTCGAACGCACAGCTGTGCAGGGTCCAGTCGACACCCAGGTGGTTCATGACCTTGACCGTGGCTTCGAGCGCGTCCTTGAACAACAGGATATCGATGGTCGAGGTGAGGACGAGAATATCCGCCTTGGGTTTATCGATGGGCACGTCGTAACCACGTCCGCGCAGGTCGTCGATTGCCGCGCGCAGTTGCTCCGGTCCGACGCCGAACACCGTGCCGCGGCCGCCCTGTTCCTGTTCCACTGCACGCAGTCCGGCAGGGATCAGGCCTGCTTCGGCGAGGCCTTGGCGCGTCACGTTCACCATGGACGCGATGTCGATGCCCATGGGACAGACGAGTCCGCAACGACCACATTCTGTGCAGGATTCGTATACGAGGAACTGCGTCGCTTCGAGGTCGGCCTCGCTGATATCCGCCTCAAAGAAGCGATGGAAAAAACGCAGCGGCGCTTTCTCGCGGCGATAGTAGCGTTTGAGCAGGTCCAGTTTGTGGATTGGCGTGAGTTCGGGGTCTTTTGTCTGCAGATAGAACTGGCAGGCCTCGGCGCACAGGCCGCAGTGGATACACGACTCGAGGTGCGTCGCCTTGGCCGAATCGAGTTTCGCCGCAAACACGGCCTTGGCGCGCGATACGCGCTCGCCATCGGGGCAATCGGTGGGCTGAGCCATCTGCGGTAGCGAGCCGATCTGCTCGGCGAATCCGCGAAACACGTTCATGTCAACGGCCATGGCTATCCGGTCCTCCGTGCAGCACAAGAGTATGTCGGCGGTTCATCAGGCGCCACCCACATCACGCAACATCGCAATTCGGCGCGTCACACTGACACCCCACGTCGACCATAGTGTGCTCCGCTGAAGCCGCGGCTGAACGGGAAGGTGAACGTGTGAATCAGGGTGCTGAACGGGAAGTAGATCAGCAACAGCTCGGCAAGGAAGAAATGCAGTACGCGTAGTGCTTCGTATGACCTCGCGAGCGCCAGGCAGCCTGTGAGCATGACGAGAAAGATCAGGATCGAACCCAGGTAGTCGCCTCGCCGTGAGATACGGCGTGTCACGGGATTCATCAAACGATGAAGGATCAGCAGCAACAGGCCGAGGAAGGCGATCTCGGAGGTGAGGATGAAGGCCCATTCGGGCATCGCCGTCCAGCCGAAGCCGAGAACCTTTTCGCGGTAGAAATCGATGTGCGGCGCGGCGAAGAACAGGAGGGCGAACAGGCCGATGTGGAACAGGTAACCGGCGACCACTTGCAGCTTGATACGGCTCCAGAATGCCGCGCGCGGAAAGAACCGGCGGACGTTGGTCGCGATCGCACCCGTTGTGCCCGAGCCACGCGGCAAGCTGTAATCCGTTTTGCTGCCGATGGTCAGCATGCCGAACATCCGCCACGCGACACCGATCACGAATACCGCGGCCGAAAAGTACCAAAACGGGCCGTCGACAAACTCAGCGAAACTCACGGCTGTGTCCTCCTCACCGTTCAGGCTTTTTCCGTTGACGCCACCCCAGGGTGCTCGTCTTCATGAAGTTCGGGAACATCGCGCGGCACCGCCATGTCGATCGGTTTTCCGGCCTTCACCTGTTCATACCACAGGTCGTGATGCGTCTTGGCCCAAGCCTCGTCGACATAACCGTTCTTCATGCCTTCGAAGCTGCCTTCGGAGCCGATGGTGCCGATGTAGATGTGGCCGAAGGAGAAGGCGATGAACACGACCGTGGCGATGCCGTGTACGACGAGCGCGAGCTGCATGATGTCGCGTCCCTGGCCGAACACGGGGAACACCAGGATCAGGCCGCTCACGGAGACGACGATGCCGAGCACTATGACGCTCCAGAACCAGATCTTTTCACCGGCATTGAAGAACCCGGCGCTGACATGTGCATTGCCAATGATGCCGCCACCCTTGAACAGCCAGACGAGGTCACGGCCCGCGGGCAGATTGCGTACCGCCCAGCGTATGAACAACAACAGCACGGCGAGCGGGAATAACGGCCCGAACAGGTTGTGTCCCTCCTTGCTGGCGCTGGCGATGACGCTGAACGCCTCTGGGCCGAAGAGCGGCAGGATGACGAAGCGGCCAAACAGCAGGGTCAGTCCCGTGAGTGCAAGGAAGATGAACAGCAGCGCCGTGAACCAATGAATCGTGCGGTCATAGTCGGGAAAGCGCTCTATCACACGGCCGGACCGTCCGCCGGGGATGCGGATTCGGCCGCGAATGACGTAGAAAAGCAGGATCGCCACGGGTACGCCCACCAGCAGCCAGCCGGCGGCGCCGACGAAGTCCTGGCGTCGGTACTGGCGAAAGGTCTCGCCGCTGGTATTGATCATCTGGGCTGTATCGACACCTTCGACCTGCGTCACGCTGTGTGGCATCGGGCTGCGCTGGCGTACTGCCCGCCAAAGGTCGGAGGCGGGGTTGGGCACGGCGATCGGTGACTCAGGGGGCGGTGGCGGTTCCGCGCCCACGGGCAGCGCGAGACCGAACGTGAGGATCGCGAGGAGAAATAGGGTGGCTTTCAAATCATGCACCTTGGATATCCACATGTACGCATCCTGCGTATTGGTCTCTCGGGTCGACGCGATCGCCGGCAGCGACCGGCACAATGTGCCGGTATGCGCAGATACTCAAGCGGCTGCCACCTGAGGGGCAGCCGCGGGCGTGTCATCAACCTTCGCCGGTGGCCTTGCCACTCGTGGTGCGAGGTGCACGCAAGCTGGCCTTGTCATAGTTGACGCCCCAGTCGAGCACGGATGCACCGCGGTTGATGACGCGTTTGCGGTAGATGTCGGAAATGACGTTGGCGTCGCCAGCGAGCAATGCCTTGGTCGAACACATCTCCGCACACAGTGGCAGCTTGCCTTCGGCAAGCCGGTTCGAGCCGTACATGCGGTGCTCGTCGGCACTGCCCGTCTCTTTCGGTCCGCCTGCACAGAACGTGCACTTGTCCATCTTGCCACGTGACGCGAAGGCGCCCGCTTTCGGGAACTGCGGTGCGCCGAACGGACACGCATAGAAGCAGTATCCGCAGCCGATGCAGATATCCTTGTCGTGCAGCACGACGCCATCTTCTGTCGTGTAGAAGCAATCGACGGGGCAGACCGCTGCGCACGGCGCGTCGGCGCAATGCATACACGCGACCGACAACGAGCGCTCGCCGGGTTCACCATCCTTGATCGTCACCACACGACGGCGGTTGACACCCCAGGGTACTTCGTTCTCGTTCTTGCACGCGGTTACACAGGCATTGCATTCGATGCAGCGCTCGGCGTCGCAATAGAATTTCATATTGGCCATGTGTCGAGCCTCCTCAAGCCTTGTAGATGCGACACAGAGTGCATTTCGTTTCCTGCATCTGTGTAACCGAGTCGTAGCCGTAGGTCATCGCGGTGTTGCACGCCTCGCCGAGCACGTATGGATCAGCACCGGATGGGTATTTCGATCGTAGGTCTCGCCCTTCGAAGTGGCCGCCGAAATGGAACGGTGTGAAGGCGACCCCCGCACCGACCCTCCGCGTCACCATGGCCTTGACCTTGATCTTGGCGCCTTCCGCACCCTCGACCCATACCGCGTCGCCATCCTTCACGCCGGCGTTGTTGGCGTCGCGCGGATGGATCTCGACGAACATGTCTTGCTGCAGTTCGGCGAGCCAGGGATTCGAACGTGATTCGTCACCACCGCCTTCGTATTCGACGAGGCGACCCGAGGTGAGAATGATCGGGAAGTCTCCGGAATAGTCTTTGGCCTGGATCGACTCGTAGCGGGTCGGCAGACGCCAGAACGACTTGCGGTCTGCATAGGTCGGGTACTTCTCCACGAGATCGCGGCGGTTGGTGTATAGCGGTTCGCGATGGATGGGCACGGGGTCCGGGAAGGTCCACACGACGGTACGCGCCTTGGCGTTGCCGAACGGTGCACAGCCGTGCTTGATCGCGACGCGCTGGATGCCCCCCGACAGGTCGGTCTTCCAGTTCTTGCCTTCGGCGAGCTTCTTCTCGTCGTCGTTGAGATCGTCCCACCAGCCGAGCTTCTTCAACATGTCGGCGGTGAACTCCGGGTATCCATCCTTGAGCTCCGAGCCGCGCGAGAAGCTGCCGTCGGCGAGCAGGCTCACGCCGTCGCGTTCGACGCCGAAGCGGGCGCGGAACGTCAGGCCGCCCTCCGCGACAGGCAGGCTCGTGTCGTACAGGTTGGGTGTACCCGGATGCTTCATCTCGGCCGTGCCCCAACATGGCCAGGGCATGCCGTAGAAATCGCCATCTGCCGGGCCTCCTTCGGCCTTCAGCGATGTGTAGTCGAAAGTGCCCCAGTTCTGCTGGTGCGATTTGAGGCGCTCCGGGCTTTGGCCCGTATAGCCGATCGTCCACATGCCGCGGTTGAACTCGCGCGTGATGTCTTCGATCAGCGGTTCGTCGTTGGTCACCTGGATATGCTTGGTGAACTCATCGGCGATGCCGAGCTTTTTCGCCAGCTTGTACATGATCACGTGATCGGGCAGTGACTCGAACAGCGGGTCGATCACCTTGTCACGCCACTGAATCGAGCGGTTCGATGCGGTGACGGAGCCATAGGTCTCGAACTGCGTCGAGGCCGGCAGCAGATAAACGCCGTCGGTGCGGTCATGCATGACGGCCGAAACGGTCGGGTAGGGATCGACGACGACCAGCAGGTCGAGTTTCTCCATCGCCTTCTTCATTTCCTGGCCGCGGGTTTGCGAGTTCGGGGCGTGGCCCCACATGAACATCGCCCGTACATTGTCCTTCTGCCCGATGCTGCCTTTGTCTTCGAGCACGCCGTCGATCCAGCGTGATACCGGGATGCCCTTGGTGTTCATCACGTGAACGTCTTTGCCGTCCTTCTGCTCGTACGCGCCGGCGTCGAAGCGGCCCTTGATCCAGTCGAGATCCAGATCCCAGACGCGCGCCCAGTGTCCCCAGGATCCGGGTGCGAGGCCGTAGTAGCCGGGCAGGGTGTCGGCGAGCACACCTAGGTCGGTCGCGCCCTGCACGTTGTCGTGCCCGCGGAAGATGTTGGCGCCACCTCCGGATACACCGATGTTGCCGAGCGCGAGCTGGAACGCGCAGTAAGCACGCGTGTTGTTGTTGCCGATCGTGTGCTGGGTGCCGCCCATGCACCAGATGAAGGTGCCGGGACGATTGTCGGCCATGGCCTTGGCAGCGGCGTAGACCTGTTGCTCCGGCACGCCGGTCACGCGCTCGACCTCGTCGGGTGTCCACTTCGCTACTTCGGCTTTGCCCTCATCCAT
>JAGRHA010000434.1 GCA_020445205.1 Gammaproteobacteria bacterium | reverse complement strand
TGTGACGACATCCAGTGGCAGTGGCTGTCACTGACCATGGCGCAGTGGATGGTCGTCGTATTCGCGCTGTATTTGATTTCGCTGGCCGTCGTCCTCGTCATCGACTGGCGGCGTGACCGCTCCAGGCACTGATCCGCTGCGGCCGGCGTGTTGTGCAATGCGCCGGTCGTTTCAGTCGCAGGGATCCGCCGTAGAGCAGGTGCGGTCGGCGTTAGCGGCACTGCGGTACACGGTGCAACCCTTAAGGCCCAGCCGATAGGCATCGTCATAGACGTCGCGAAACTGTGCGAACGGGGTCGTGGGTGGCAGATTCACGGTTTTGGAAATCGCATTATCGACATAGTGCTGCAGTTCACTTTGCATCAGCAGCTGATCTTCTGCGTCGAGCGCAGCCGCGGTCACGAAGGTGGCGGGGAGTGGCCGGTTTTCGCAGCGTCGCACCCAGACACGCTTGGCATAGGCTTCAACGTCGAATATCCGCATGTCACCACGCTCGCCGCCAACGCGGAACGCCTGCTCGATCGCGGCCAGGGGCTCGATGCCACTGGAAACCGCGCCGGCGAGCAGGCTGATCGAACCGGCAGGTGCGATGGCGATCAGGTGGCTGTTGCGCAGCCCGCTGCGCGCGATGCGACGGCGTAGGGTCGCGGGGAGCGCCTGCGCGAAGGGACGCGCGAGCAGGGCATCGGCATCGAACCAGGGAAAAGCGCCCTTTTCGACAGCCAGTGCACACGAGGCACGATAGGCCGCGTGACAGATCGTGCGTAGCGCCATGACGGCAGCGGTGCGCGCGCGGCGTGATGCGTAGTGCAGGCCAAGCATGATGAGGCTGTCGGCAAGTCCGGTGATGCCGAGGCCGATACGACGGCTGCCACGCGCCTGTTCGGCCTGGCGCGGCAGTGGAAAGCGGGACACGTCGATGACGTCGTCGAGAAAGCGCACGGCGAGCGTCGTCGCCGCGATCAGGCCGTCGATGTCCCATTCCGCATTGTCGGCGAATGGCCGGCGGACGAATCGTGTGAGATTCAGCGAACCGAGATTGCAGGCGCCGTACGCCGGCAATGGGATCTCACCACAGGGATTGGTCGCGTGGACCTGCTCTCTGTAACCGAGATTGTCGAGCGCATTGATACGGTCGATGAACAGCACGCCGGGCTCACCCGTATCATAGGCCGAGCGCAGAATGTGTTCCCATAGCGCACGCGCCATCAGGGTGTCTGTTACCGGCTGACCGCCGTCATCGACCAATGGCCAGGGTGCATCGAGGCGAACGGCCTGCATGAATGCATCACTGATCAGGACGGACAGGTTGCTGGCCCTCAGGCGGTGGCGTACGCGCTTGGCATCGGCGAACTGCAGGATATCCGGGTGGTCGCAACGCAGCGTCGCCATGAGTGCACCCGGGCGCAGGTGGCCGGTGAGCGTATTGGCGCACAAGGTATCGAACAGCGTGATCAGTCGCAGCGGGCCGGGAGCGTGGTTGCTCCCTGGTTGAGTGCCTTGTTGTACGCTGCCGAGTGGCGAGAAATCGACGCCGATGCCACCACCGAAATGCAGTGTCGACGCCGCCTCACGCAACGCCATGGTGACGATGTCGGCATCGTCGGCCAACGTGCCCATGACGAAACAGTTGAACAGGGTGTGATCACCATCGATGCCGGCATTGGCGAGGATGCGCCCTCCGGGCAGGAAACGCATGTCCGCGAGCAGATCGTGGAACGCATGCGCCACTTGCGGCCATCTATCCGGTGCCTCTGCCTCGGCCACGGCGTGTGCCACACGCTGCCACGTCTGCTCGGCCGAGTGTTCGGTATTTCCTCTGGCGTCGTGCCAACGATAGCGGGTCTCCCAGACATAGCGATCGATGCCGTCGGGAGAAAGGCTGGACGCGTTCACATTCATCGGTTCGGGTGTATCACGCGGCAAGCATTGGGCGCCAGTAATACAGCGCGCAGAGCGAAATGAGCAGAATGCTTGCCAGGTTCATCGCCAGGCCCAGACGCAACATCAGTTGCGGACGCACCTTGCCGGAACCCACGGCGATGGCGTTGGGTGGCGTTGCGATCGGCAACATGAAGGCATAACTGGCACAGATCGTCGCCACCATCAGCAACAACGAGGTATCAAGCCCGGCGCTTGTGCACATGGCATAGACCACCGGCAGCATCATCGAGATCAGTGCCGTGTTGGAAGTGATCTCCGTGGTGAAGGTGACGAGTGCCGCGATCAGCAGCACCAGCAACCACGGCGACAACTGCGTAACCTGCAATAGTTCGCTGCCAATCGCAGCAGACAACCCGGTGCTGGTGAAAGCGCCGGCGATCGAGAACCCGGCGCCGAACAGGAATACGATCTCGAACGGGATGCGCCGACTGTCCTGCCAGACGAGGATGCCGAACCCCGGGACAAACATGCTGAGGCCGAACGCGAGCAGGATGGCACGTTCGTCGAGGCCGAGGCCGGCGTAGTAGGGTTCGATCGGCGCATTGAGGAGCAGAATCAACAACAGTGCCGCAAGCACGAACAGCAGTCGACGCTGCGCGCCATCCAACACGCGGGGCGCTGCGGGCGCGCTCAGGCGGCGGTTGCCCAGGCCGAATCCCAGTAGGCCTGTGACGACAAACAACATCGTCAGTGATAGCGGCAACACCAAGGCTATCCAGCGTGCGAACGGGATCGCAGCGAGTTCGTGCTGTTGCAGGAACCCAAGCATTATCAGATTGGGTGGTGTCCCGATCGGTGTCGTGATGCCGCCGATGCTGGCACCGTACGCGATACCAAGCGCAAGACGCGGGCGTATCGTGGCATCGTCGCTCAGGAACAGCGCAAGCGGCATGAGCAGCAGGGCCACGGTGGTATTCGACAACAGGCCGCTGAGCAGCGCCGAGGTGAGCGTCAAGGCGAACAATGTGCCCTTGACCGTCGCCGGAAACAGCTGCATGAGGCGAAACGCGATCTGCTGATGCAGCGAAGATTTTTCGACGGCGATGGCAAGCATGAATCCGCCCAGAAACAGGAAGATCATCGGGTTGGCGAAATGCACCGCGACTGCCGACATGGGCGCCACGGCGAATGCGGGGAACAGCAGCAGCGGTAGCAGTGACACCACGCCGAGGGGTAGCGCTTCGTTGGTCCACCATACAACGAGCAGCGCGACCACGGCGATCAGTTGTGCCTGTGGTTCATCCAATAGCGGGCGGCAAAGCAGGTAGATCGCGATTGCCGCGGTCGGCGGCCACAGCAGCGCGAGACGCGTCGCACGCAGCGGTTGCGTGTTGCCGTTCATGTGTCAGTGCAAAGCCCGGTCGCCTGCCGGCGTCTCGCCATCACGTACGCCTGGGCGCGTGAGATGTCATTCACTGTCGGCGTCCGGGCTTGCGAGCTGGCGACGTTTCGCATTCCATTCGAGCAGGCGCAGCTGCACGCGGCCATTCCAGCTGTCACTCGGGTAGAGTCCACTGGCATCGGGTGTGCCGGCAGGCATTCCGGTCAATAGTGCCATTGCCTGATCGACGTGGTTCACCGCGTAGATGTTGAAACCGCCGTGGACTGCGGCTTCCCTGACGTCGGTGCGCAGCATCAGGTCATCGACGTTGGCGGCCGGGATGATCACACCCTGTCTGCCGCTGAGGCCGCGTGCCGCACAGATGTCGAAGAAGCCTTCGATCTTTTCGTTTACGCCGCCGATCGCCTGCACCTGCCCGTGCTGATTCACCGATCCGGTGACGGCGAACGACTGGTCGAGCGAGACATCGCCGATCGCGGACAGCAGTGCACAGAGTTCGCCCAGTGAAGCACTGTCGCCATCGATCTCGCCATAAGACTGCTCGAATACCAGACTCGCCGAGACCGACAGGGGTTGGTGGCGTGCATAGCGTGCGGCGAGATAGGCACTGAGGATCATGACACCCTTGCTGTGCAGCGCGCCGCTGAGCTTGGCCTCGGTTTCGATGTCGATCAACGTACCGGCGCCCATGCGTGCCGTGGCCGTGATGCGCACGGGCATGCCGAACGGCAACTCCCCGGCATCGATGACCACGAGGCCGTTGATCTGGCCGAGCTGGCGCCCCTCCGTGTCGATCATGAGGGTGTCGTCGAGAATCGCCTCGTGCAGGCTTTGGCGCAGCTGGTCGGTGCGGCGCAGCTTGGCGTCGATGGCCGCTTGGATGTGGCGGCCATCGATGTGTGGTTCACCGTCTACGCCTGCCAGGTAATCCGCCTCCTGCAGCAGGTCGCTGATGCGACCCATGTGCAACGTGAGCTTCTTGGCATCGCGCGAATCACGCGCGGCCCAATCGATCACGCGCGCCACCGCGCTCGCAGTGGCCGCGCGCAGATTCTCCTGTGCGATCAGCGTGGCCACCAGGCGAGCGAATGCCATTTCGCGCGCACAGTCGCGCGGAATGTCCTCGCTGAAATCCGCGACCACGCGAAACAGCGGCGAGAACTCTGCGTCGTAGGCGCTGAGCAGGTAGTACAGATAGCGTTCGCCGATGAGGACGACTTTGACGTCCAGTTCAACCGGTGCCGGTTCCAGTGTGGCCGTACCCATGACGCCGACGAGGCGTTCCACGGACTCTATGCGTACCTCGTTCGCACGCAGGACGCGTTTGAGCGCATTCCAGGCGAACGGCTGACTGAGGACACGATCGGCGTCGAGCACGAGAAAACCGCCGTTTGCACGATGCAGTGCACCGGGCTTGATCAGCGTGAAATTGGTCGTGAGGGTGCCCATCTGGGCGACGTGGTCGATGCGCCCGATGAGATTCTGATAGCTGGGGTTGTCTTCGAATACCACGGGCGCGCCGCGGCGTTCGCCATTGTCTACCAGCAGATTCACACGATATCGGGTGAAGCGGGCGGCGTCGGCATCGGCCGTCTCGCCGTCTTCGCCGGGGCGGAACAGTTCGCCGCTCTCGATGATGTCGTCGCGCAGTTGCTGCAGGTGTTGCAGCACCTCGGGCAAGTCGGCATAGCGGTGTTCGAGTTCCGCCGTGAGCTGGGTGACGGTGAGCCCGGTCACGTCGGCATCCAGCGCACGGTAGCGCTGGCGCGCCTCGCGCTGCCACAGAGGTACGCGGCTGAGCACCGATCGCAACTCGTCCTTGACCTCCTGCAGGGCCTTTTCGAGCTCGACCTTGTCTTCCGCGCCGAGGGCCTGGAACTCGGCCGGGCTCAGGATCTTGCCGTCGCGCTGTGGTGCCAGGCTGTAACCTGTCGGGGTGTCGAGCAGGGCGATGTTCTTGGCAGCGGCATGACGCCCCATCTCGGCCGCTGCGGCATCTTCCCGCTGTTTGAACTCGTCGTGGATCTCCTGCGCCCGCCGTCGATATTCATCGCTCTGAAACGCCGCCGGCAGGGCCGTGAGAAGATCTTCGATCAAATGCTGCATGTCGCTGCGCAGCTGACTGCCGCGGCCGGCCGGCAAACGGATGACGCGGGGCCTGTCGGGTTTGGCGAAGTCGGCGACATAGCACCAATCCGACGGTCGCGGCTGTCCGTTCGCGTGTTGCTCCAGGCGGTGGCGCACCAGGCGATGACGGCCGACGCCGGGAGATCCCATGACGTAGAGGTTGTAGCCGTCACGCTGGATGCTCGTGGCGAACGTGATGGCCTCCAGCGCACGGTCCTGGCCGAGCGGCGTCGCCTGCGTATCCAGTTCGGCGGTGGTATCGAAGGCCAATGCCTCGATGTCGCAGCTGCGGATCAGCGACGCCGCAGCCAGCGGATTCACACCCGATGCGGCACGCCGCTCATCCGTCACAGGTACTCCGGCAGTTGAGCGCGGATCTTCTGCGGCGACTGGGTTGTCAGGTCCTTGGCAATCTCGTCACCGATCAGGCCGCGCAAGCTGGCCGACTGGTGCTTGCGCAACAGGCCGAGAAAATTCGGTGCACCGATGACGTACAACTTGCCAAACGCCTGTCTTAGGCGACCACGCTCGAGGTGTTCGCACACTTCGTTGGCGAAACGATTGGCATTTTCATGCTTTGCAGCATTGTGCTCTCCCAGGCCATGCGATCCGCCGTTGGCGCTCGTGTCGCGCCCTCCGCGATCACTGACCAGGTCACCTTCGTGCAGGCGTGCCTGGGGATTGCTGAGGGTTTCGAGTTCGTTGAGTGGGCCGGCGGGCTTGTCGGCGGAGAAGATGCGGGCGCGGCAAGCGTCCGCGACGACGATCCAGGTGTTGCTCATGATGGCGCCCTCCCGGGGTCTGTATCGTATCGGCGTGCCTCGATGCCGCAGGCGGCAACTCGCGCCGCGAACGACAGATTCCTACAGTTATTAGGCTACACAGGGGTGCTCCCCTGGAATGCAACTTTTGCACGCTTGTTTGATAAGCAACAAGAAGTGCGACGCATTCCCGCTTGCCGTGCGCCGGGCCTCCGGCCATCAGCGGGCGGGAAGCGTGGTTCCGCGTGTACCGAGCAGGATACGGGCACTGATCCAGAAAATCAGCAGGGGCACCAGCAGCACCTCGAACACGAACACCGCGAGAACGATGATGGCCTGGCGGCTGAGGCGATCGGCCATGCCCGTCAGCTGGTCCATGCGCGAGGTGATCTTGCCGCGATCGATATCCAGCGGGCTGGCAAGGTCGACGATGCCTCGCAACTGCTGGCCGGCATCCTCGAAATCCTGTGTCGCCTGCTGGTAGTGAGACTGCACGATCGAGCTCTCGTGCACGCTGTCGATGACCCAGGGCGTGAGCGCAGCGAAAGCCCAAATCACGATGCCGATCCGCACCATTTGTGCGAGCAGTGGCCCGAGATCGCTGTCGGCGTGTCGACGGTACAACAACAGGCGCAGCGCGAGCAGACCGCACAAGGCAAGCGGCAGCCACGGCGCAATCACGAACTCGCCTGCGAGTTTCAGCGCCCAGAGCAGGGTCGCGGCGATCAGTGCGGCAGTCGAGAAGCGCTCGATGAGGTCGTTGAGCGGATCAAGGATCTGCCCGGGTTCGAGTGTCGTGTTGATACCCAGCGAGACACCGACCTGCATCTCTTGGATCACCGACACCACGCCGTTGATCGTGCGTGCGACGGCGAAGGCGGCAATGGCGCGGTTACCGGCGTCGCTCAGCCGGTCGTCACCGGCGTCGCGAAAACTGTCGACGGCCGACAGCAGCAACATCAGCAGAAGCAGTGCCGCAGACAGCGTGGCACCGCGCGGCAGGCGGCCGAAAGGCGGATTGTGCATCTGATCCATGTTGACGAGTATATCCGCAGCCCGGGTACAGGCGTCGGTGCGAGCTTATTCGAACAACGTGACATAGGCGTCATATCCTTCGCGCCGCAGGTCCTCCTTGGGTACGAATCGCAGTGCGGCGGAGTTGATGCAATAGCGCTGACCTGTCGGCGCAGGGCCATCATCGAACACGTGACCGAGGTGGGAATTTCCGTACCGGCTGCGCACTTCGGTGCGCGGCAGCAACAGCTTGTAATCCGTGCGTTCGGCGATCAGTGCCGGGTCGATGGGGCGCGTAAAACTCGGCCATCCGGTGCCCGAGGCGAACTTGTCCGTCGACGAGAACAGGGGTTCTCCGCTGACCACGTCGACATAGATGCCGTCCCGTTTGTTGTCCCAGTAGGCATTGTCGAAGGGCGGTTCGGTGCCTTCCTCCTGGGTGACGTAGTACTGCATGTGCGACAGCGTTTTGCGCAGCACCTGTGGATCGGGGCGCGCATAGTGTACGGGTATCTCGGTGTCGGTCGTGTCGGCGACGAGATCGATGTCGTCACCCCAGGTGCGCGCGAGGTAACGGTCACGCCCCGAGTTGTAGCGGTAGAGGCGGTAGCGTAGCGGGTTTCGCGCGTGATAGTCCTGGTGATAGGCCTCCGCAGCGTAGAAGCGCCCGGCATCGAGAATCGGTGTGGCCAACGGCCGCGGATAGCGTCCCGAGGCACTGAGCTCGCGCAACGACTGCTCGGCGAGCCGGCGCTGTTCATCGTCGTGGACGAAGATGGCCGGACTGTACTGCCGACCACGATCGACGAACTGGCCGCTGTCGTCCGTTGGATCGACCATACGCCAGTAAGCCGCGAGCAAGGTCGTGTAGCGGGTGACACTGCGGTCGTAACGGACCAGTACGCTCTCACGATGGCCGGTTTCGCCCGAAGCGACCTGCGCATAGCTGGGCTGTTCCTCGGTACCACCGGTGTAGCCCGAGATTGCGTCGAGTACCCCGGGGAGCTTCTCGAAGTCCGCTTCCACGCACCAGAAACAACCTCCGGCGAAGGTCGCAAAGCCGAACCGACCATCCGTACTGCGGGCCGGCAACACCCTACCGTCGGCGGGGGCTAGCGCTGCGAGCGCCGTTCGAGATGAACCGTCGGATGTGCCGAAATGCCATGCGATCGTCACCACGACCAAGGCAATGATTGCCAAAACAGTCAGTTTGCCCACGTACCGTCCCATAGAGTTCCGTTGTCACAGAATAGACCGGGTGAGCGCCCGGAATCACACAGACACCGCGCGAATCGGGCGCTGGTTCGCCGTCGTGCGACGCCGACGGCCATTGGCTGGGCGGCAATGACTATACTGGGGTTTTGCGACCCGCAGCCACGGACTCGCGGTCCGTGTGGGAGGAT
>JAGRHA010000433.1 GCA_020445205.1 Gammaproteobacteria bacterium | reverse complement strand
CCTACAAGCATTGGTCGGCGAACAGCCCCAAGGCCGGCGAGGGCGACTGGCAAGCGGCTATCCTGCCCCTGGCAGCCGTTGCGGGTCTGGTGGTGTTGCTGATACTGGCCGTCAAGTAGGCGGTTATCGTCAGTCAATCAAAAACTTAGCACCGTCGATCTGGCGTGTGCGAAGGGGCGTGTTAGACTTCCGCAGATACGACAAAAAATCCGATCGGAGTGCCGGTGGCGGCTGACCTGTCCCATGATTCGCATACTGCTGGTTGACGATCACGACCTGTTCCGCGCCGGTGTCCGCAGTATTCTCCAGGCCCAGGAGGGCATGGTCGTCGTTGGCGAATATGCCAATGGCGAGGATGCGGTGAAAGCCGTTCGTGCCGATCCGCCCGACCTGATTCTCATGGACGTCAACATGCCGGGGATTGGCGGCATCGAGGCGACGCGCAAGGTATTGCAGGTGGCGCCATCGGTGCGCGTCATTGCCGTGACCGTGCTCAGTGACGATCCGTTTCCCAACCAGTTGCTCGACGCCGGTGCGCGCGGTTATATCTCGAAGGGTTGCGGCTCGGACGAGATGCTCGAGGCCATTCGCACGGTGATGCGCGGGCAGCACTACATATCCGGCGATGTCGCGCAGAAGCTCACGTTGGCCAATTTTCGTAACCGCGGTGAATCGTCGCCACTGGCGACGCTGTCTGCGCGCGAAATGCAGGTGATGATGATGATCACGCGCGGCCAGGGTACGCAACAGATCTCGGATGCCTTGTTCCTGAGCCCCAAGACGGTGAGTACCTATCGTCACCGCCTGTACGAAAAGCTCGACGTGTCGAACGATGTGGAGTTGACGCATCTGGCGATTCGCCACGGTCTGCTGGACAACCCGCAGTGACACAACGCGGCTTCGATCCGGCCTGCCGGCGGTGCGGCAGGCTCGCGGCTTTTCTCGACACCGTGAAGTCACAGTACCCCGACTATTTCTGTCGACCGGTACCGCCGTTTGGCGCCGCCGATGCCCGTCTGCTCGTCGTTGGACTCGCACCGGGTATGCACGGTGCCAATGCCAGCGGGCGGCCGTTTACGGGCGACTTTGCGGGCATCCTGCTCTACAAGACACTGCACAAATTCGGTTTCGCCTCCGCGCCGGTTTCGCGCGCGACCGACGATGGCCTGCAACTGATCGACTGCCGCATCACGAATGCGGTCAAGTGCCTGCCGCCACAGAACAAGCCGGTGGGTGCCGAGATCAAGGCGTGTCGCGAATATCTCGCCGACGAACTGCAGACGATGCAGCCCGGCAGCGTGGTGGTCGCGCTCGGATCGATTGCGCATAACTCGGTGGTCGCCGCGAGCGGTATGCGGCAGGCGGATGCACGCTTCGCGCACGCCGCACGGCACGCGTTGCCCAACGGCGTGGCGTTGCTCGATTCCTACCACTGCAGTCGGTACAACACGCAGACACGCCGTCTCACCGACGATATGTTCGAACAGGTGTTCGCTGCAGCACGCGCGCTGCTCGATGATGCCGCCGTCGACACGGCGTAGGTTCGGGCCGTGCCGGCGATATGGCGCGGTAGAATACCGCTGTGACTGATCAGGCTCCCGTATTCGATCACAAGGGCTTCCTGCGTACATTGACGCCGGGGCCGGGTGTCTATCGCATGCTCAACACGGCCGGCGAGGTGATGTACGTCGGCAAGGCCAAGAACCTGCGGCGTCGCGTCGGCAGTTATTTCACGCGCGCCAGCAATACGCGTATCGCGAGCATGGTGTCGCAGATCAGCGGTATCGAGATCACGGCCACACATACTGAGGCCGAGGCACTGCTGCTCGAAAACAATCTGATCAAGCAGCACAAACCGCGCTACAACGTGTTGCTGCGTGACGACAAGAGTTATCCATACCTTTATCTCTCCGACGAGGAGTTCCCGCGGCTTGCGTTCCATCGCGGCGCGCGCAGCGGCAAGGGGCGGTATTTCGGCCCGTATCCGAGTGCGGGTGCCGTGCGCGAGACCCTGCAGTTGTTGCAGAAGCTTTTTCCGGTGCGCCAATGCGAAGACAGCTACTACCGCAATCGCTCGCGTCCGTGTCTGCAGTACCAGATCCAGCGCTGTACAGCCCCGTGCGTGGGTTTCGTTTCCAGCGAACGCTATGCACAGGATGTGCGTGATACCGAGTTGTTTCTCGAAGGCAAGGCATCCGATGTGATCGAGCGATGGGTCGCCAAGATGGAGTCGGCCGCCGAGCGGCTCGAGTTCGAAGAGGCAGCCAATCTGCGCGATCAGATCAGCGCATTGCGCACGGTACAGGAGAAGCAGTACGT
>JAGRHA010000432.1 GCA_020445205.1 Gammaproteobacteria bacterium | reverse complement strand
TATGTCGATGCAGGGTAAGGGTATCGGTGCATGACGCGTCGGCGAAGGTTTCGGCTATTCACCTCAGCTTCAGGCAATGGCGGCGTTGCTGTGCGAAAGAGGTACAACGTAGTGGAACCCGCCTCAACGCAGAGTCAGTCCGGACGACCCGTCGCGGCGACAACACGCAGGTAGGCGGCCGACTCGCTCGCCGTGCTGGCATGAAGAAGGCTCACGGGCGTTACGTGCGGAGAGGCGGGGGCAAAGCCCCCGCTTGCACGTTACACAAACAGGTTGATGTCGGCGTCGAGTGCGCGCGGCAGAAAACTCGCGGCACCCACCCATTCTTCGATTTCGTCAATGAACTCGTCTTTGCCGTAGTCGAACAGGTCTACCGTCATCTGGCAGGCCACGAGTTTCACTTCGGCCTCGATGCACAGTTCGCGCAACTCCTCGATGCGTGCGATACCTTTCTTGTCCATCGTCTTGCGCATCATGCTGGTCGCCATGCCCTCGAATCCCGGCATCAGCGACATCACCGAAGTCGGAATCGGTAGCGCCTTGCCCTTGATCCATCCCGGTCCCTCTGCGAGTTTCATGGGCATGGCGGGATTGCCGAGCGGTGTCACTTTCAGGTCCAGATCCCTTTTCAACAGGTTCAAGCCGTAGAAAGTGAAGAAGATCGACACATCCCAGCCCAGTGCCGCGGCCGTGGACGCGAGGATGAAGGGCGGGTACGCCATATCGAGCGTACCTTTGGTCGCGATGAGGGTCATCGACGGCGTGTGGGCTGCGTCGCGTTGGGCCATCTTCTCGTCGAAACGCTGATCGAACCAGGCGTCGAGATCGTGCGGCGAGACGGCCGGGAGTGATGCTGCATTGCTCATGTTGCGTGCCTCCTGTACTCAGACCTTGCGGATGCGAAAGAGGAACTCGCCGCCTTTCTGCTCGCTCGACAACATCTCGTTGCCCGTCTGGCCACAGAACGAGTCGAGGTCTTTGAGCGAACCCGGATCGGTCGCGGTGATTTCCAGCACGTCGCCTGCCGCCATCGTGGCGAGCGCCTTTTTCGTCCGCAGAATGGGCAGCGGGCAGTTCAGACCGCGTGCGTCGAGGGTTTGTACATTGTCGGTCATGTCGGGCTCTCCTTACGTCGCTTGTGATCGATGTGCGCCTCCAGTCGACCGGTCGGTCTACTCTCAGGGCACAAAAAATTCAGTTTTCGGCGGCCAACTCTATTCTCAGGGTCTTGATCGCCGGTCCGAGGATGCGCACCACCTCAGGGTCGTTGCGTGTCTTTGCCAACAGGATGACGCCCTCGAGGTAGGCCAGCATCGCTTGTGCCGTGGCCTCGGTGTTCAGCGGCGCCAACACGCCCGCTTCGACGGCCTCGTCGAGTGTTTCGTGAAAGCGCGCACTGGCCTTCTGGAACACCGCATGCAGCTTCGCGCGCAAAACGTCGTCACGCGTGCTCACCTCGAGTGCAAGGTTGCCGAACAGGCAGCCCGGCATGCGTCCCTCGATATCCTTGGCCGCCTTTTGCCAGTAGTAAGCCGCGTCGATCATGTAATCGAGGCGCTCCAGCGGTGGCAGGTCACGATCGAATGCCTCGGCAACGAAGCCGTGAGCCCAGTCCTCGGCCATGTCGTCGATGACGGCCATGGCGAGATCCTGCTTGGACGGGAAAAAGTGATAAAAGCTGCCTTTCGGCACCTTGGCGATCGAGCAGATTTCCTTGACGCCGACATCCGCATAGCTGCGTCCGTGAAACAGCTCACGCGCCGTGCTGAGGATGCGGGTTCGGGTGTCGAGTGAAGGTTCCATGGTTGGGCAGTATAGTAGACCAGTCGGTCTAGTCAACCCCCTGGACGCGACGGCTGGGTGATTTTGGGACGCCGGCGTTCCCCGCGCGACGCAATTTTGTCGACGCTGGCGGATGCAGCGCCGGTGCGTAAAGAGCACTCGATCACCACGGCGGACCGATCGGTAACGCCATCCAGTGGCGCGGGCGACGACGGGGCTCCACCGCGACAGGCAACAGCTGCGGTCGAACCAGCGACGCTATACTTTCCATCGTCTTGATGGATCAACACAACGACAGGGCGGATACCTTGCACCATACGCATATCGAATGGCAGCCCACCTATGAGCTCGGCATCGAGGCGATAGACGCCCAACATCGCTACTTCGCGAACCTGATCAATCTTCTCTCCGACGAGCTCCGCAAGACCGACCACCGCGACTATCAGGATTCGTTGCTCAACGAGCTCGTCGCTTATGCGCGGTTTCACTTCATCAGCGAAGAAAACCTCATGTTCCGCAGCGGCTACCCGCAACTCGACGAACACCGCCAGCACCACAGGGAGCTGATCGACCGGCTGTCGGCACGCATCGCTAATCTGTCGTTACATCACAGCGAAAATGCCGCCGATGCCGTAATCGACTTTCTCGCCGAATGGTTCATCAATCACACGGTGATCGAGGACAAGAAGTTCAGCGTGTGGTCGAAGGACCGCGCGGCGTCTGTCGATATGCCTCACGCCAC
>JAGRHA010000431.1 GCA_020445205.1 Gammaproteobacteria bacterium | reverse complement strand
GCACTGGTCGTGGTCTTGCCCACGCCGCCCTTGCCGGACGTGACTACGATAACTCGTGCCAACTGACTACTCCTTTGGACCCGCGGTCCGCGTTGGTCGGATAGATATGGTGCCGCGCGTCACAGCAGCTCGAAACGCAGCGCATCGCCATCGAGGCGGATCTGCACCGAACGTCCGAGGTACCGGCTTTCGAGGTTCTCGCTGACACGGTAACGACCAGCGATCGAAACCAGCTCGGCACCGAGTTCGCGGCAGAAAATTCGCGCCGAGACATCGCCGGTGAATCCGGCCATGGCGCGGCCCCGCAGCACCCCATAGGCGTGGATGTGCCCGCGTGCCATGACCTCGGCACCCGAGCTGACACCACCCAGCAGAACCAGGTCTCCCTGCTCGGCCACGACGCGTTGCCCCGACCGCACCGGCTTATCGACGATCAGCACCTCACCACTCGCCGCAGGTGCGGCTTCGACGATCTGCGCCTGCGGACGGGCGGTTGCCGTTACCGGTGCACGGCGCAATGCCGGCATCACCGCGATTTCGAGTGCAATCGCCTGCTGCCGTTGCTGTTCCGACGCACCACGCACACCGATCGGGATCATGCCGTGGCCACGCAGCATGCCGACGATCATCGGAAACTCGTCCAGCTGCTCACGATTCGGCAATTGCGAGAGATCGATCGCCACGGGCGCCTGGTCGAAAAACGACGGCAGCTTGGCGACCTGCTGCGCCAGAAACGCGTCCAGGCCGGCGATATCGATGTCGCGCAACACGAGCGTCGGCAGGTTGAACTGCCCGGCCTTCATATCGAATGCCGGCAGCGCTGATTCGCTGCGCGCGGTTTGTTCGGACATGCCTTCGTACTGCTCCGGCGGGTGGGATACGCTGGTCGCCGAGAGTCTATCCGAATTCGGCCGTGGGTGTGACGTGTGCTTCACACTTTGCGCCGTGCCGCGTGCGCACCCTGCTGCCGGCGATCTCAGTTCGGCAGGATCGGGTTTATGGCCCCCATCGGCCCGGCGATCTGGTGGACGTTCTGGCGCATGATGCTCATGCCACCCGTCATGTGGTGCATCTGCTGGGCGATGCCGCCCATCGCGCCGCTCATCTGTTCCATGTCGTTGTTGACCGAAACCATCTCGTTGCCGATCAGGCTCATGCTGGCATGCAACTGCGGCATGATGTCGGTGATCGCATCCATGTGTGCGGTGATCGGCGTCATGAACTGGATATGGCGATCGAATGTCTGTACCCGCTGCGCCACCATGTCCATGTCGTGATCGACGCGCGACAGGTTGCGGTACATCGAGTCCATGTTGTCGACGATGCCATTGAGATCCTGGTAGAGCACAGTGACGTAATACACGTTGACGCAGGCGAGGATGACCAGCAACACGGAGATGACAAGGATGACCTTGTCGGTCATCTTGAAATGGCGATGGCGCTCATCGAGGTGCAGCTGGGTTTCGCGACCCAGTCTGGCCATCACCTGCACGATCGGTGTACGTGGGTCGACACTCACGGCCGCACCTCCGCGCAACCCGCGCAGGGAGCTCGCAGCGTTGCTGTTCTGCAGCGCATCATGGGAACGGAAACATCTTGTTGAGGGTGCGCGCCGGCTTGGCCATGCGGTGCATCTCGGCACTCATCGCCTGCACCTCGATGTTCATCGCGTTCATGGTCAGCGCTATGGTCTCGACGTTGGCACGCGTTCCCGCCATGTGCTCACCGATCGAGCCGATATTGACGCTGATGCCGCCCGTAATGTCGTTGATACCGGCGATCTCCGCCTGCAGCTGGCCGGTGTCACGTTCGATGCGGCGCAGGTTGGCCACCTGGGTTTCCATGGAACCCAGATGCTGCACTATCTCGTCCATGCGCAACGAGACGGCCGAGAAATGGGTGTTCATCGAGCCCACGACATTCGAAATCCGGTTGATCTGCGAACTCAGCGTGAGCAGCAGCACCAGGATCGAGAAGGCGATCACCGACAGGATGATGAGGCCGGCGCGAATACTGTAATTGAGGCGGTCACCGAGCTTGTTCTTGACGTCGATCTGGCTCAGCACGATCCCTTCGAACGAACTCAGGGCACGCAGATATTGCTGCTGGAGGATCGCGTCGTCGGTACTGGTGCGCGCTTCCTGTGGTTCGTTACCCATGCTTCGACCGCTGTGGCTGTGAGATCCGTTGCAGGCGACGTCGGGAGTGTCGGTTATTTCGCCGCTGCATCCGCCCAATTCTGGCATATTCCGCCGCCGGGATGTGCCAGAAAAGTAGCGGCCCGGCGGCCCCGGGCTTGACGTGCAGCAACCCTAGGCGGCGCGGTCAGTGTTGCCGAGCGTGTGCGCGCCGCAGCATCTCGCCGGCTTCGCTCGACGTCACCGGGCGGGAAAACCAGAAACCCTGCGCCTCCGGGCAGCGCAGCGATGCCAGCGCATCCAACTGCGCCTGCGATTCGACACCCTCGGCGACCACATTGATGTTCAGCATCTCGCCCAGACCGACGATGGTTTTGATGATCGCGGCACTCTCTCCCTCGCCACCGAGCGTCTGCACGAACGAGCGATCGATCTTGAGCGTGTCGTAGGCACAACGTTGCAGGTAGGACAGCGACGCGTACCCGGTACCGAAATCGTCCATGTGGATCCGGATGCCGAACCGCCGCAGCTCGGCAAGCGTGGCCTGGGTGGCTTCTTCGTGGTCCATGCAGTCGCGTTCGGTAAGCTCCAGCGACAGGTCCTGTGGCCGGATACCGCTGTCGACAACGATGCTCTTGAGGCGCTGCGCCGCGTGCTCGGCACGGAACATCCCTGCCGACACGTTGACGCTCATGCCGAGCGGCGTGCCGTTGACGAATGTGCCGCGCCATTCGCGCGCCTGGCGACATGCCTGCTCCAGCACCCACCAGCTGAGCTTGGCCAACATGCCGGTATCCTCGACCACGGGCAGAAAACTCTCGGGCGCCAGCAGGCCCTTGTCGGGATGCAACCAGCGCAGCAGGGCCTCGAACGCAACGATACGCTGGTCCTGCACGGTGACGATGGGCTGGTAGTAGACGACAAACTCGCCGCGCGCGACCGCGCGCCGCAGATCGGTTTCCATATTGAGACGCGAGATCGCCGCCTGGTGCATCGTGGTGTCGAAGATCACCGTATTCTCGGTCTCCGAACGCTTGGCCCGGTACATGGCGAGATCGGCATCGCGCAGCAGTTCCTCGGGTGACTCGTAGTGTCGCGTCGCCACGGCCACGCCGATGCTTGCACTCGTGTACATGCCACGGCCGGCGATCGAGAATTCCTGCTGGAACAGGTTGTGGATACGCTCGGCCACCTGGGCGGTATCCGACTCGTCGTCGATATCGCTGACCAGTACAGCGAATTCGTCGCCACCCATGCGCGCCACCGTGTCGCCTGGCCGGATCACGCTCATGAGGCGGCGTGCCGTCGAGATCAACAGGCTGTCGCCGGCCGAGTGGCCGAGGCTGTCGTTGACGAACTTGAAGCGGTCGAGGTCGAAATACAGTACCGCGAAGCGCAGTGCATTGTTGCGCTTGTAGCGGCGCAATGCCTGCTGCAGACGGTCGATGAACAGGACGCGGTTCGGCAACCCCGTGAGCGGATCGTGCAGCGCGCGATGGATCAGCTCGTGCTCCGTCTCCTTGCGCTTGGTGATGCCACTGATCGAGCCCGCCATGCGCGTCGGTTCGCCCTGTACGTCGTGCAGGACCACACCGCGCGCATATACCCAGATGTACTCGCCGTTGTCGTGGCGCAGGCGATGCTCGTGTTCGAAATGCTGGCGCTCGACGTCCGGATTGGCACGCAGCAGGCGACGCAGGTCGCCAATGTCCTCCGGGTGGACGCGCTCGAACCAATCACGAAGGCGATCGTTGACGATGTCGGGCGCCAAACCGACGAGCTCGTTCCAGCGTGGCGAAAAATACGCCGTATCGCTCATCGCGTCCCAGTCCCAGATGCAATCGTTGGCACCGGCGACGGCGAGTGCATAGCGCTCCTTGATCTTGATCAGCGCCTGCTCCGAACGTTGACGCTCGATGGCGTACAGGATCGCCCGATGCAACAGTGCCGCATTGACTTCGCGCTTGATCAGATAATCCTGCGCGCCGTGGCGTACGGCACTGGCGGCCGTGCTTTCCTCGTTACAGTTGGTGAGGATGATGACGGGTACACCCGGAGCCGCCCCCGATACATGGCGGAATCCTTCGAGGCCCTGGGTGTCGGGTAGATGCAGGTCGAGCAAGACCACGCTCGGCTGCTCGCGAGACGCAAGTTCGGTCAGCGCGGCACTGATGCTGCGCACGTGGCGGATGTTGTAGTTGTGCGTGTACTTCTTCGCCAAATAGAGGCGCACAATCTCCGCTTCCTGCGGATTGTCTTCAACCAGTAGGACGTCGATGGTTTCGCCGTTCATGTGCAGAGATTTGCGATACCCCAGGGTCAGTCATGCGGCGGGCTGCTGGCTGCGTCGTCGGTCTGCGGGATCGAAAAGATAAACACGCTACCGCTGCCCGGAGATGACCGCACCCAGATCTTGCCGCCGTGATTTGCAATTATCCGCTTGCAGATCGCAAGCCCCATCCCCGTGCCTGGGTGTTCATCCGCTCCACCGGCGCGCTCGAACATACCGAAAATCCGTTTGGTGTCGTCGTCCGCGATTCCGATGCCGTTGTCCTTCACCCCGATCCGCCATTCATTGCGGACCTTCTGTGCCCGCACCGTGACCTGCAGTGGGCGCTCGCTGCGGAACTTGATCGCATTGCCAATCAGGTTCTGCATCACTCGCAGCATCTGCCGTCGATCGACCACGAGTGTCGGCAGCGCATGCTGCTGCGTAACACTGCCGCCGATCTCGTCGAGCGTCAGGCGGTACAGTGACACGACCTCGCTCAACAGCTCGTTCATATCGACCGGTGTCTTTTCCGGCCGCGCGCTCTGCAGACGAGAATAGTCCAATAACTCGTCGAGCATCTCCTGCGTGCGGTTCAGATTGAACTGCAGGTGGTCGAGCACCTTGGTTCCGTCGTCGCCGAGCGCGTTCTCGTAGTCGTCGGTGAGAATGCCCGCGTAGCGCCGCGCCAGCTGCAGCGGATCCTGCAGGTCGTGGGATACCGCATAGATGAGCTTCTCGCGCTCCTCGCGCACCACCTCTTCGGCATCGACCTCGACCGCCGTGGCGTCGCGTCGCAGGCTAAAGTGCCGCTGCTGTGACGACAGCGTCGCCAGCAGGCGCGCCAGGGCCAGCATGCCGGCGCTGTTGCGCGGGTATACCGCAGCGACATCATCACCAAGCAGATGCTCACACTGCTCGACCGTGTGTTCGACCGACACCAGCAACACCACGAGGGCGTATGGGCGGTACTTCCGGCTTGCCGCCGCGACGGCATGCCAGTCCGCCCATCTCGGACGATCGTCGATCACGACGATGTTGTACTGCTCTTCGGAATACAGCGCTTCGAAGAATTGCTGTGCATCGGATGCCGTCGACAACGCAGCGGCACCCGCGGCACCGTTACGTGCGAGCAGCGTCCCGAGCACCGTTTCATCCGCCGTCGATGCACTGACGAAAAGAACGTGATTCTCGCTGTTCACTCGTTATTATGTTCGGCACTTATCGTTGTTGGTTCGTGGGCCTTCGCAGCCTCTTGTCCCACCCCGACCAACTCGCAACACACACGTCCAGTGAAGCGGCAGAATCGGTGCAGGTCATCCGGTGTCAGCTACCACCGGTAGCCAGATCATATCCCGGCTGCGAGAATATTCCCACGTAAGTTGCTGCATTTTGACAAAAAAGCCGATTCGCGCAGTGGCGGATATCCGGCACCGCACGAACATTGACGCTCAGCGACGACCGATAGGCGAACACCGTTCCGTTGCCGGGAAGCAAGCGGCATGTCGCCACGTCGATCGGCGTCACGCATCCGCCACATGACCCGAAGCCACACACGACACACCACGAACCCATGCTTTTAAGCCCCGACACATCCACACGTCCGATGCCACTCGGGTGGCGGGAGGATGCATGAGCCTTGGTGATCCCTTTGGACGTGTCGCGCGCCGGCGGCAGACGGCCTACCATGCGCTGCGCGCGCAACTGCAGCAGACCGACGTACAGACCACCGCGGATGTCGAGCGCCTGGTCGCACGTCTGCGTCGCACGACTGGCCGCCTCGTGCTACTGCTGGTCGCCGTCGTCGCGGTGATCAGCCTCGCCGTGCCACAGTGGCAGGCCGCCATGATCCTGGCCGGTTGTCTCATCGGGCTGTGGATCGGCACCAGTTTCCTACAGACCCGGTCTCAGCTGCGCTCGTACCATGACGAAATAGTCCGGCGCGAAAAGCGTCTGGATGAGGACCGAAAACAAACACCGATCGAGGAATCCGAACAATGACCATCCCCTGCAACCCCACCCTCACGCGTCGTGTCGCATTCGCCATGGCGTCGCTGTTCCTGCTCGCGCTGGCCTGTACGGCATCGCGCCCGGTCCATGCGAGCGACGTGGCCAAGGTTGTCTACCACGCGGACTTCGCCGACCCGCGCCGCTTCAGTGCCATGCTCACGAGTGTCAACAACATGGTCACGCACTATCAGAACGAGCTGATCGAGTACGACGTGCGTATTGTCTTCGTCGCTCACGGTATCCGCTTCGTCACCGACGACAAGCTCGAAGGGACGCCGTTCCAGGAGGATGCCGCCATGGCTGAACGGCGCGCCAACAACGCCGGTCGACTCGACGCACTGCGATCGGTGCAGAGCGTAAAACTCGAGCTGTGCGATATCACGCGCACGCAGACCGGTCTTGGCGAAGACAAGCTCTACGACGGTGTCACACTGGTGCCCTCGGGCGTGGTCCAGCTCGCAAAACTGCAGAGCGAAGGCTTCGCCTACATCAAGATCGAGTGACCGGCCAGTTCGCCAGGCCTGCCATGCGGCGCGCAGCAGCCCTCGTGCTGGTCTGCGTGGCGGCGCTCGTCGCCGCTTGTGAACGCCCGGCCGACAGCGTCGCCGAACTGCATGGCCGCACCATGGGGACGACCTACAGTGTCAAGGTCTACCCGCCTCCACCGGCCGACATCGCACATCGACTGCAGCGCCGGATAGCGCAACGTCTCGATGAGATCAATCGGCAGATGTCGACCTATCAGCCCGATTCCGACCTCATGCG
The DNA here is from genome assembly GCA_020445205.1 of Gammaproteobacteria bacterium. GTDB lineage: Bacteria > Pseudomonadota > Gammaproteobacteria > Chromatiales > Chromatiaceae > Thiosocius. The sequence goes on along the minus strand of JAGRHA010000431.1, from coordinate 13,242 downwards.
CTTCAACCACAACCCGTCGACGGAGTGGCAGGTGGTACCGGCCGCTGTGGCGCACCTCGTGTCGCAGGCGGCCGCGATCAGCGCGGCGACCGATGGCATGTATGACGTGACGGCCGGCCCGCTCGTGAACCTCTGGGGCTTCGGCAACCGTGGCCGACGCGAGACGCCACCGGCCGAAGAAGAGATCGCGAGCGCGCTGAGCCGTGTCGGCTACCACCTCGTGGAGGTGCGTGATTCACCGCCGGCCCTGCGCAAGCACGTCGGCGGGGTCGAGATCGATCTGTCGTCGATCGCCAAGGGTTGGGCCGTCGACGAACTGGCACGCCTGCTCGACGCCGAGCAGCTGGCGAACTATCTGGTCGAAATCGGCGGCGAGTTGCGCACGCGCGGCAGCAAAGGCGACGACGTGCCATGGCGCGTCGCAGTGGAGCGCCCCGTCGCCGCGGTACGCGAAGTACAGCACCTGGTGGCGCTCGGCGACGCGGCCATGGCGACGTCGGGCGACTACCGCAACTATTTCGACGTCGATGGCAAGCGCTTCGCCCACACCATCGACCCGCACACCGGCCAACCCGTGCACCATGCGCTGGCTTCGGTCAGCGTGATCGCCGAGCGCTGCGCCGATGCCGACGCATGGGCGACGGCGCTCATGGCGCTGGGCGAACAGCGCGCGCCGGCGACGGCCGAACGGCTCGGTCTCGACGCACTGTTCATCGTGCGCGACGGCGACGGCTTTCGCGAAATCGAGAGTTCGGCCTGGCGCGCGTCCGGTCGTGGCTGAGTGACAGGCGCCCGACACAAGCCTCAGAGACGCGGACTCAGGCCATCCGCCAACGACAGACGATAGGCGCGGTATGCCGGCACGACGCCCGCCAGCAGTCCGGCCGCAAGCACGGCGGCGAGTAGCTGCAGCTCGTGCTGCGACAATCCCGCGACGGCGATGAACAACCCGAAGCGGCTGGCAATGAACGGCTGCGCGAACCACAAAAGGACGAGCAGCAGGAGCAGGCCGAGCAGCGCACCGAGCACGGTCAGTAACAGGGCCTCACCGCCGACCAGTGCAAAGACGTGCATCGGCCGCGCGCCGACCGAGCGTAGGATCGCCATCTCGCGTCGGCGTTCGTTGAGCCCGGCAAGCAATGCCGTGAGCATGCCGAACAGGCCCACCACGACGACGAATCCGGAGACCACGAGCAACGCGTTCTCGGCCACACCCACGAGTCGCCACAACTCGTTGAGTGCCACCCCGGGCAATATCGCCAACAATGGCTCGTCGCGATACTCGTTGACCATGCGCTGCACCTGGAAGGTGGCGACCTTGGACTTGAGCCCGATCAGTGCGGCCGTGATCGTCTGCGGCGTCAGGTCGCGTTGGCGTGCCGCATCCGCGCTCACCTGCAGGCCGGGTATCGGCACGCCGGACTGCCAGCCACTGTGAATCGCCTCGATCGCTGCGAGACTGACGTGCACCGTACGGTCTACCGGTGTCCCGGTGCGCGCCAGTACGCCGACAACGCGGAAGGGCTTGTCATCGTGGCGCGCGAAACCGACATCGGCACCGCCGTGCGCGACGATCAGCTCACTGCCGATGCGGTACCCCAGTTTGTCTGCCACCTCGGCACCAACCACGGCGTCGTACAGGTCGTCGAATGGACCGCCCGTACTGAAGGCCAACGGCTGCGATCGGCCGTAGCGGTAGTAGCGGAAATAGTCCCCGTTGGTGCCGAGCACGCGGAAACCGCGGTGCGAATCGCCGAGCGACAACGGCACGCTCCATGCCACACGCCGATCGCTGGCGATCGCGCGATAACTCTGCCAACGCAGATTGTTGGTGGCATCACCGATACGGAACACGGCGTACAGCAGCAGCTGCACGGGGCCGCTGCGGGCGCCGACAATCAGATCGGTGCCGGACACGGTACTGGAAAAACTGTTGCGGGTTTCATGACGCAAGCGTTCGACCCCCACCAGCAACGCGACACTCAATGCGATCGATACGAGCGTCAGAGCGACCGTCAGGCGACGGTTGCGCAGGCTGTGCCAGGCAAGTCTGAGGATCGTCATCGTGCGCCGCGCGCCTGATTGAGTTCGGCGAGGCGCACGGTGCGTTCGAACAGCGGCTCGAGTGAAGCGTCATGGCTCACGAACACCAGCGTTGCGCCACTGCGCCCGCACTCGTCGAACAGCAGACGCACGAACGCGCTGCGACGATCGGCGTCGAGTGAAGACGTGGGTTCGTCGGCAATCAGCAATTCCGGCGCACCCATCAGGGCGCGCGCCGCAGCGACGCGCTGCTGCTGCCCGACACTGAGCTCCACGACGGGCCGCTGCAACAACTCACCGGCCATGTCGAGATGGCCCAACAGGCGCACGGCCTCGCTCTCCAGTGAGCTCGACTGCGCCAGCGCGCGTGCGCGTCGACGTGACGAGAAACGGCACGGCAGGATGACGTTCTCCGTGACCGAGAGATACGGCAGCAGATTGAACTGCTGGAACACGTAGCCAATATGATCGGCGCGAAAGCGGTCTCTGTGCGTTGCGCGCAGCGCATGCAGGGGCGTGTCGAGGATGTCGACGCTGCCGGACTGCGGTACCACGACACCCGCCAGTACGCTCAGCAGCGTGCTCTTGCCGCTGCCGCTGGGCCCCTCGACGAACACGCGTTCGCCATGACCGATGCGCAGACAACCGAATGCCAACACCTCGGGGCCTCGCGGTTGCCAGTGAAAACGGATATCACTGAGGCAGACCAGATCGTCACTCGCCCCTGGACGCACCGCCGCCACGCGCCTAGAGGTCCAGCCGGTGATAATCCGGTGTCAGCGCGACGACACCCTGGCGCTGTGCGGTAACGAATTGGGCACGCAATCGTTGCACGCTTGGCAGGCGCTCGAACACGCGCACGTCGATCGCCCGCAGGCGTTTGGGCTGGCCACAGTCGAAGTGGTACTCGGCGTGGACGTCCCGGTGCTCGTCCTCGTCGTGGTGGTCGCGCGCCGCAGCGGTATCGGCAGGACCGTGCGCTGTGCCGGAACTGCGGGTGTGCGGGTCCGAATCGCCGTCTTCATGCAACCAGGGCACGTCCACGTCGCTGGCGCGCGCCACGCACTCGGCGGCCGGCGACAGGGTGAACAGTCGCGCGGGGTCGGCAAGCAGCTCTGCCACCTGTTGGACGTGGCGGTGTTGTCGCTCGTCACCGGGTGCGTGTTCGAAGCCGAACGCGTCGGCCGCGGTGAGACGCAGCTCGACCAGCACTTCCTCCTCGTCGACCGCCACATTGACCTCGCCACTGCCATGCACGTGCGCCTGCTCGGCCGTCACGGCAGCCGAAGCCAGCAACGTCAACACGAGCGTCCACGCGGAAACGCTCGCCGCATCGACCGAATATCGCCCACACCACCGCACAGACCGCATCAAGGGTCGCATCGTTCAGCACTCCGTCATCCAGACCAAACTGTTACAACATAACATTTCATGCCGAGTATGTACGATATCCCCATGCGATGACAGATGTCCGGCAGACTTTCCCGACACGCAGCCGACCCGCGACACCGCGGCCGCCCGCGCACGGGTGGGCATGTCAGCAGCGCACATAACTCCCGCAGAAATTCGCCGTGAATTCCCAGCGTCGGATTTCGTAGTGTCCGTGAGATGCAGACACGACCGACGGATGCTACCCGGTGCGTGCGATGTCGCCAGGGCGTGCCCCACCCCCGCGCGCCGACCATCGCGGGTGGGCAGCGCGACGATGGTACGACATGAGCCCTGACGGCAGCGGATGGGTACCGCGGGTCATGAGCCGTCGGCGCGGAGGACACGGCCCATGCCGACGCGCATGCCGTCCCGCCCGGTCGCGGCCACCGCGCACGGAGACGAGACGCGCACACACCAGCATGCCGACAGGTGCAGCCCGCGGCGTTAGAATCACGCAACGCTCGCCTGCCGCTCCGTTCAGGTCGCACGAAGTACAACGAGAGATCCGCTATGGCACGTGAAGTATCCGCCGGCATCCCTAAGATCCGTTTCCCGACATACGAGTTTCTCGCCCTTTTCCTGCCGATTGCCGTGCTGGCCCTCGCGGTCGGTTTCTCGTTCGCCTGGCTGCGTACTGAATCACGCATCGAGGAACTGCTCGACGACGACACATCACGCCTCAACCTGATCAGCGGCTCGATCGGTGCCGAGATCGCGGGGTCTCTGCACCACCTCGCCTACCTGTCCAGCGACACCACGCTGCAACGCGCGCTCGACGTCGGCGATGCACGATCGTTGAACAATTTGCAGGCGATGTTCCGCACTGTCGCGCGTTTCAATCCGGATTACCGCCAACTGGTATGGATCGACGAGCGCGGCTATCAGCGTCTACGCGTGGATAGCGACGGCGAGACGGCGCGCGCCGCCGCCGAGCAGGATCTGCGAGACGCGAGCGAGCAGGCACTGTTTCACGACGCCATGGCCCTGTTGCCGGGCGAACTCTATGTGTCGCAGATCGATCTCGAGCGCGATGCCGCAAGCAATGGGGATACCGCACGCGCCACGGTACGCATCGCGACGCCCGTGCACGACGGTCGGCGCCGCGCCCGCGGGATACTCGTGCTCAGCATCAGCATGCAACCGTTGCTCGATACCGTGGGGTCGTTCAAAGCGACGCATGACCAGGTCGAGTACCTGCTGCTCAACCAGCACGGCGTCCTGCTCAACTCGCCCGTGCAGGCCGCGGTGAACGAACGCGACACCTTCGACGCCGATTTCGGTCAAAGCCGGCCGAAACTGTGGGAGCGCGTCGGGATCCACGACAGCGGCAATCTCGAGACCTGGGATGGCCTGTGGACCTGGACCCGAATTTCACCGATCGCATCGCTGAAAGCGCGTTATTCGGGTGAGCAACGTGCGTTCGACCGCATCGCCAGCGACCGCTTCACGGTGATCCTGCTGGCTCATCGCCCGGTCGCCACCTTGATCGAGCTACGTCGCGAAGTACGGATGCTGGTATCGCTGGGTGTGATTCTCGGTATTTCGGTATACGGCTTCGCGCTGTTCCTGTACCTGAACGGCCACGTGCGTGCACGGCATGCCGAGTTGAGTGCGGCACACGCCGTGGCGCGCGCGAGTCATCTGGCAAAGATGAAAGAGCTCGAGCAACGCTTTCATCGGCTGGTCGAGGCCAGCAGCATCGGTCAGCTCCTCATCGACGGTGAAGGACAGATCGAGATCGCCAACCCGGCCGCCGAACAGATGCTCGGATACGACAGGGGCGAGCTCGGCGGTCAAAACGTCGATTGCCTGTTGCCGGCCTCGATACGCAACCGCCATGCGGGGCTGCGCGAGCACTTCCTGCAGTCGCCCGTGCCACGACGCATGGGTGCGGGGCGCGAACTCGCCGCGTTGCGCAAAGATGGCTCGACCATCCCGGTCGAGATCGGGCTCAACCCCTACACCGACAACGGTCGTCAGCTGGTGCTCGTGAGCATCATCGATCGCGTCGTGCCACAGAGCTAGCCCCCCCGCGCGCCTGCAACGAATCACGTTTCACGGTGACGACGATCACACCCGCTGCTCGCCGGCCGCACGAGTGCACGTCCGCCGACGCGGGCGCCCGGCACGTCTGACCGGTCGCATTCATTCGCCGTACCCATGACCTTCGATGATGCAGGCGAAACCCGGCCCGCAAGCGGGCGTGATGCCGAGGCCCATCGACCGCTTTGCCATCCGGGTTAAAATCCTGACGTGATCAAGACTTCCTCCAGCCTTCTCGACCATCGGCTGTGCGTCGCACCCATGCTCGATTGGACCGATCGGCATTGCCGTTTTTTCCTGCGCCAGATCACGCGCCGTACGTTGCTGTATACCGAGATGATCACGACGGGGGCGTTGTTGCACGCTGAACCGGGGCGTTTTCTCGACTTCGATGCCGAGGAACATCCACTCGCGCTGCAGCTTGGCGGCAGCGAACCCGGTGAGCTTGCACGTTGTACCGCGCTCGCCGCGCAATGGGGTTACGACGAGGTGAATCTCAACGTCGGCTGCCCGTCCGACCGCGTGCAATCGGGCCGCTTCGGCGCCTGCCTCATGGCTGAACCCGACCTGGTCGCCGAGTGCGTCGCAGCGATGTCTGAGGCGTCCTCGCTGCCGGTGACAGTCAAACACCGCATCGGCATCGATGACCGCGACAGCTACGATGACCTACAGCACTTCGTCGACCGCGTCGCGGCAGCGGGCTGCGACACCTTCATCGTGCATGCGCGCAAAGCCTGGCTGCAGGGTCTGAGCCCGAAACAGAACCGCGAGGTCCCGCCGTTGCGCTACGACGTGGTGCATACACTGAAACGAGACTTTCCCGGTCTTCGGTTCGTGATCAACGGCGGCTTCAAGACACTGGGGCAGGTCAACGGCCAGCTCGACCATGTGGACGGCGCCATGATCGGCCGCGAGGCCTATCACAATCCGTGGATCCTGGCGGACGCCGACCGCCAGGTGTTTGGCGAGCAAACCGTCGCCATGGAACGCATCGACGTCGTCGCCAGAATGGCGGCCTATGCCCTCCGCATGCAGCACCAGGGTATCCCGCTGCATCGTATTACGCGACACATGCTCGGCCTGTTCCAGGGGGTGCCAGGTGCGCGCGCCTGGCGGCGCCACCTGTCGGAAAACGCCCACCGACACGGCGTCGGTGCCGAGTTGCTGGACGAAGCCGTGACCCAGGTGCTGGCTAGGGCCGGCGAACCGCGGCGACACGGATCTGTGATTTAATCAGGGCTGATCCACCTTTGCAGAGGAGAGCCGTATGGTTCGCCACATCACGGACCGGGTATTCGCGTCCATGCTGCTGACGTTGGCCAGTTTCGGTGCTTCCGCTGCCGCACCGGAGCACGTTCAGCAGCTCACCGATTCCGGGAACTGCCCGAACTGCGACCTCAGTGGCGCCGACCTGTCGTCGATGCGGCTCATGAGCGCCGATCTCACGGGGAGCAACCTGCGTGGCGCCAATCTGCGCAAGACCATTCTCTATCGTGCCGATCTCAGCGGTGCCGATCTGCGCGAAAGCAATCTGGAAAAGGCGAGCCTGGGTCGCGTCATTCTCAAGGGTGCGAACCTGCAGGGACTCGACCTCAGCGAGGCCAAGCTCGCGCGCGCAGACCTGCGCGACGCACAGCTCAGCGACGCACGATTGACCAACGCGATGCTCGAGCATGCCGACCTGCGTGGTGCCAATCTGCAGCGGGCTGCTCTCGACAAAGCCGTGTTGCGGCATGCACAGATGCACGGTGCCAACCTCCAGGGTGCCGATCTGCGCGGTGCGGATCTGCGCGAACTCGACCTGCGGCGGCTGGTCAGCCTGCGCGACAGTGACATGTCCGGCGCGCGCTTCTACAACACGCACCTCGATCGTCTCGATCTCAGCGGCGGGCGCCTTGATGGTGCCGACATCCAGAACAGCAGTATGGCCGGCGCACACCTCGACAAGGTGTCGATGACCGAGGTGACAATGCGCAAGATCGATCTTGCACAGGCGTCGCTGATCGGCGCCAATCTGCATCGCGCCAGGATCAGTGGCGCGAAAGCCACGGGCGCCAAACTGCAATCGATCGATGCCAGCGGTGCCGTACTGCAGGGGATTTTCATCGGCAGCGATTTCAGCAACAGCGTGCTCGAAGGCACCAACCTCGGCGGCGCCAACCTCAAGGACGCCGTGTTGCAGGAGGCCGACCTGACGCGCGCCAACCTTTCATCGAGCAACCTGTATGCCGCCGACCTCAGCAAGGCACGTCTGATCGGCACCAACCTGTCGAATGCCAACCTGCGCGAGGCGCGTCTCGATGAAACCGACCTGAGCGCCGCCGTACTCGACGGCGCTCTCGGAGCACCACCACGCCCCTAGGCGGGCGGCCTACTTGATGATGATCTCCGGCCCCATGAGCGTGGTCGGCAGCCAGGTCGAAACCGCCGGCACGTAGGTCACGATGATCAGGAACAGGAACATGATCGCGACCCACGGCAGGGCCGCCTTGATGACACGCCCGATCGACATCTGCGCGACGCCGGCGGTCACGAACAGGTTGAGGCCGACAGGCGGTGTGATCATGCCGATTTCCATGTTGACGACCATGATGATACCGAGATGGATCGGGTCGATGCCCAGCGCGATGGCGATCGGGAACACCAGTGGTGCGACGATGATCAACAGGCCCGACGGTTCCATGAACTGACCGCCGATCAGCAACAGCACGTTGACCATGATGAGGAACATCACGGGACCGAATCCGGCTGCGAGCATCGCCTCGGTAATCATCTGCGGGATGCGCTCTTCGGTCAGCACGTGCTTGAGCAGCAGCGCGTTGGCGATGATGAACATCAGCATGATGGTCAGTTTGCCCGCTTCGAACAGCGCGTGCTTGGTATCCGGATGCCAGAACACGGACAACACGCGCCAGGGGATCAACGCTGCACTCCCCCAGCCTTCGCGCATCGGCCCCATGTCGCGATAGACGAAGTTGGCAATCAGAAACGCGTACACGGCGGCGACGGCCGCAGCTTCCGTGGGCGTGAACACGCCACCATAGATACCACCAAGGATGATCACCACGAGCATGAGACCCCAGGCCGCGTCACGTGCCGACTCGAGCACTTCGCCCCAGCCCGTCCAGGGATTTGATGGCAAACCCTTGAAACGCGCCCAGAGGTAGATCGCGACCATGAGCATGCCGCCCGCCAGTAACCCCGGAAACACGCCCGCAAGAAACAGGCGTCCAACCGACACATCCGTTGCAGCCGCATAGACCACCATCACGATCGACGGCGGGATCAGGATGCCGAGCGTGCCGGCGTTGCAGATCACGCCGGCAGCGAACTCTTTGCTGTAACCAACCTGCGTCATGCCGGCGATCACGATGCTGCCGATCGCAACGACGGTTGCGGGCGACGACCCCGAGAGGGCGGCGAACAACATGCAGGCGAAGACGGATGCGATTGCAAGGCCACCCTGGAATGAACCGACCAGGGCGATCGCGAAGCGGATGATGCGCCGTGCGACGCCGCCCGTCGACATGAACACCGAGGCGAGGATGAAGAACGGGATCGCCAGCAGCGTGTAGTGGCCTTCGAACGCGTCGAACAAGGTCTGAGCGACCGACACCAGCGACGCATCGTGCGCATAGATGAACAGGAACAGGATCGATGACAGACCGAGGGCCATGGCGATCGGCACGCCGATCAGCATGAAGGCAACGACCATTCCGAAGAGAACTGCGATCGACATGTCTCAGCCCTCCCCGTCGCGGTGTGGTTTACCAGCCACCGGGTGCGGCGATGCCATCTCGAGCTCCTCGAGCATCTCCTCCGCCTCGTGACTGGCGATGATCATGTCGATCTTGCCGGTCACGATGCGCCACGCCTGCTGCAACAAACGGATGAGCAGAAGGCCGACCCCCAAGGGCAGTGCCAGATAAGGGATCCAGCGCGGGATCTTCTCGTAGCGCTCGCCTTCGTTCATCCACTCGGCGAGGAACTGCAGCATGTCGGGCATGGGCAGATCCTCGGTCTCCATCCACGCCCGCTCGGTCGCGAAGGGGTACCAGTACTTCCACGACCCGATCATCAGCAGCACGGCGAACGCGAGGCACGCGGCCACGGCCGCCAGTGCAAACAGGCGACGTACAGCGGGGGAGAAGTGGCTGATCAACACGTCGACGCCGATGTGCACGTGCTTCTTCACACCGTACGACATACCCATGAGCACGAGCCAGGCGAACAGGAACTCGGTCGCCTCCTTGGCCCACAGGATGTTGTCGGAGAACACGTAACGCGCGACGACGTTGATGAAGGTGATTAGTGTCATGAGGCCGAGACAAAGCGCAATGCTCGTCTCTTCGATGTTGTCGACGAGTCGGCCAATACCCGTCGCTTGTTGTTGTTGCATGGTTCCCCCGGCAGCCTGAGCGCGTCGATGAAGGCTAGTCTAGCCCACGAGCCCGTTTGCAAAGCCCGGGGCGCCAATCAACGACTGGCGATCCCGGGCCATGAGCGGGCGTGTGACGCCGCCATCACCTGCCGTGGCGGACATCACCCCCTCAGGTGGATGTTCAGCCGCCGTTCGACTGCAGCGCGGCATCCATGAGGTCGGCACCGATGTCGCCTTCGAACTTCTTCCATACGGGCTTCATCGCATCGACCCATGCCTGGCGTTGTTCGGGCGTCAGTGTGCGCACGCTGCCGCCGGCAGCGATGATCGCCTGCTTGTTCTCTTCGTTGACGCGGCTCGACTCAGCGTTACGCGCCTCAGAGACTTCCTTGATGATGGTGCCGAGCTGATCGCGGACATCATCGGGCAGCCCGCTCCACCACTTGTTCGAGGTCACGACGAGGTAGTCGAGAATGCCGTGGTTGCTCTCCGTGATACCGTCCTGCACTTCGAAGAACTTCTGGCCGTAGATGTTCGACCAGGTATTTTCCTGGCCGTCGATGACCTTGGTCTGCAGGCCGCCGTAGACCTCTTTGAACGACATCTTCTGCGGCGAGGCACCGAGCTGTTCGAACTGCGCGACGAGCACGTCCGACGCCTGCACGCGGAATTTCAGGCCCTTGGCATCGGCGGGCACGAGCAGGGGTTTGTTGGCCGAGATCTGCTTCATGCCGTTGTGCCAGAACGCCAGGCCCTTGAGGCCGCGGCGCACCATGGAATCCTTGAGTTTCTGACCGGCCTCGGAGTTCTGGAAGCGATCGACGGCGTTCACGTCCTCGAAGACAAACGGCAGATCGAAGATGCGGAACTTTTTGGTGAAGGTCTCGAACTTCGACAGCGACGGCGCGGCCAGCTGCACGTCACCGTTCAGCATGGCCTCGAGCACCTTGTCGTCGTCGTACAGGGTCGAGTTCGGGAACACCTGCATGCAGGCCTTGCCGTTCATCTCCTCGTTGACACGCTTGGCCAGGATGTTGGCGGCGATACCTTTCGGGTGCTTGTCGGCATTGGTCACGTGGCTGAACTTAACCACGATCTCACCCGGATCACAGTCGGCCCAGACGGGGGCGGCGGAAATGGCCAGTGCCGCGGTTACGGCGAGTCCAACGAGCTGCTTGCGCATATTCGATTCTCCTAACACGTTTGTTGTGATGTGCGGTCTGTGCCTGCCGCAGCGGACGACACGCCCGTTGCCATAGCAACCGCGATGCCAAACCCCTGTTTCCCAGCTATATCCTTGTTTTTGTTTGTCGATCTGTCACCGGCTACGCCCCCGACCACAGCCCGGTATGGGTGGATTCCCACCCACTGGCCGCGCGCCGACGTGTGATGATTCGCCCAGAAGGCACATCAACCCGGTATCGTCTTCGCGTCCCAAAGCAAAATTTGGAGGAACCGGCGTGCGAATCGTCCGTTCGCTTGATCACCTGGTACTGACTGTTAGGGATATAGAAGTCAGCCGCGAGTTTTACAACCGCGTACTCGGCATGGAACCGCTGCAGTTCGGCGACGGCCGCCATGCTGTGCGGTTCGGTGAGCAGAAGATCAACCTGCACGCGCACGGAGACGAGATCGTACCCAACGCCGCGGTGGCCACACCGGGGTCGGCCGACCTGTGCTTTCTGCTCAACATCCCGCTGCCGGCGATGATGCGCCACCTCGAGGCAAACGGTGTCGACATCATCGACGGACCGGTGCCACGTACGGGCGCGTGCGGACCGATCGTGTCGTTGTACTTTCGCGATCCGGACGGGAACCTGATCGAAGTCAGTCGTGCCACGGATTAAAGATTAGTTTATTAGCGTTTCCTTGAATGCTTCGCGACCGACGTCGATAATCGGCGACCAAACGAACAACAACGCCGGAGAACAACCATGTCTGCGACACCGAGCCGCCTGCCGCGGGTAGTGGCCGCATGCGCCCTGTATGCATTCTGCACCGCCGCCCCCGCCAACACGGTCAGCGAAACGCTGATCTTTTTGCAGGCGGATGGCCAGGCGTATCTGACACAGCGTGCGATCCGCTCCGATGCTCCCGAACACCGATTTCATGTCGACAAGTCCCTGACCCTCGACCAACTCGGCTATATCGATCCGAACGATTTCACCTGGAACGACGACGGCGCGCAGACCAACGTGCTGACCTTCAAACAGGGCGACTTCACGGTCATGTACCCTGGCAGCTTCGACGCCCCGGAGCTGACACGCGAAGCCGACGGTACCTTCGTCTACAACAGCTGGGACGGCCAGACGCGCGAAGACGGTCACTTCGGTATGTGGCACGAACCCGGCAACTTCACGCGGTTCAACTACGCCTGGATCCTGCCCGCCCACTTCGAGCTGATCGATTACGTCAGCAACCGTGACGGGCAATGGGTTGAACGCAACAACACGCTGACCTTCTTCGCCACCGACGTCAACGATCTGACCTTCTCGATCCGCTACCGCGAACGCGACCACGATGGCGACGGCGTGGTGGATCGCCTCGACCGTTGCCCGAACTCCGTGCCGGACACGGCGGTGAACGCGCAGGGTTGTGAGCGCGACACGGACGGTGACGGGGTACTGGATTTCGACGACCGCTGTCCGCGCACGGCCGCTGGCCTGGCCGTGGACAGCACGGGCTGCGAGCCCGACCGTGACGGCGATGGCGTTGCCGACGTCCGCGACCTGTGCGGTAGGACACCCACGGGCGCCATCGTCGATGCCGACGGCTGCGGGTTGGACAGTGACGGCGACGGCATCAGCGATGCTGTCGACAACTGCCCCGGCACGCCGCAGGGTGCCCTGGTCGACCGACGTGGTTGCGAGATCGACTGCGACGACGACGGCGTCGTGAACTCTGCCGATCAATGTCCTCGCACAGCAGCCGGCCACGCGGTCGACGACAAGGGTTGTGAACTCGACAGTGATAGCGATGGTGTCGTCGACGCGCTCGACCAGTGTGCCGACACACCGCAAGGCCGTACGATCGACGACAAGGGTTGCGAACTCGACAGCGATGGCGACGGTGTCGTCGACGCCCTCGACCAGTGTGCCGACACGCCGCGAGGTCGCACAGTCGACAGCAACGGTTGTGAACTCGACAGCGATGGCGACGGTGTCGTCGACGCCCTCGACCAGTGTGCCGACACACCGCAAGACCGTACGGTCGACGACAAGGGTTGTGAACTCGACAGCGATGGCGACGGTGTCGTCGACGCCCTCGACCAGTGTGCCGACACGCCGCGAGGTCGCACAGTCGACAGCAACGGTTGTGAACTCGACAGCGATGGCGACGGTGTC